>JAZKYW010000046.1:0-3097 GCA_045612325.1 Candidatus Limiplasma sp.
GATCAGGGCACATGCCACATCAATCAGGTCGATGGCCTTATCCGGCAGAAAACGATCTGTGATATATCGGTTGGACAACGTGGCCGCCGCCACAATGGAACCATCGGTGATCTTCACGCCGTGGAACACCTCGTAGCGCTCCTTGAGGCCGCGCAGGATGGAAATGGTGTCGGCCACATTGGGCTCGGTGACCAGCACGGGCTGGAAGCGGCGCTCGAGCGCAGCGTCCTTTTCGATGTACTTTCGGTACTCATCCAGCGTGGTCGCACCGATCAGATGCAGTTCGCCGCGGGCCAGCATGGGCTTGAGCAGGTTGCCCGCATCCATGGAGCCTTCGGTCTTGCCTGCGCCAACGATGGTGTGCAGTTCATCAATGAAGAGCAGGATGCGGCCTTCGCTCTTTTTGATCTCGCCAAGCACGGCCTTCAGACGCTCCTCAAACTCGCCGCGGTATTTTGCGCCTGCGATGAGGCTGCCCATGTCCAGGCAGAAAACGGTGCGGTCCTTCAGGCTTTCGGGCACGTCGCCGCGCACGATGCGCTGGGCAAGGCCCTCGGCAATGGCAGTTTTGCCAACGCCCGGCTCGCCGATGAGCACGGGGTTGTTCTTGGTCTTTCGGGTGAGGATGCGGATGACGGAGCGAATCTCGTTATCGCGGCCGATGACGGGGTCCAGCTTCTGCTTGCGGGCGGCCTCGGTGAGGTCGGTGCCGTATTTGGCAAGCGCGTCATAGGTCTCCTCGGGGGTCTCGCCGGTGACGCGGGTGTTGCCGCGCACGCTTTGCAGTACGGGCAGGAAGGTGCGGTCATCGATGGAATAGCTCTTCCAGAATTCCGCCATGGTGCGGCTGGGCTTGTCCAAAAGGCCAAGGAAGAGATGCTCCACGCTCAGGTATTCATCCTTCATCTGCTCAGCGCGCTCCTGCGCTGCCAGAAGGGCCTTTTCCACATCGGCGTTGATATACAGCCTGTCCATCTCGCGGCCCGAGCCCATCACCTTGGGCATGCGGGCGATGAGGGTTTCCAGACGGGAAGCCATTTCCTGCGGGGCTTTGCCCATGCGGGTCATCAGCTGGCTGATGAGGCCCTCCCCATCGCTGATGAGGGCATAGGCCAGATGCTCCTGCGCCATTTCCTGGTTGTGATACTTTACGGTAAGCTGCTGAGCAGCCGTCAGCGCCTGACGGCTCTTTTCGGTAAATTGCTGCTGATTCAAATCACTGACGCCTCCTTCAAAAAAACAAAAGGGAAAGAGCAGACATTTTGATGAAAGATCAGATAGTTTGACTTTCTTTGACCTTTCGTTAAAAAGTATAACACAGCCCTATCAAAAGTCAAGCATAAGTTTTGTCGAAGGGCTGCGCAAAAAATCCCCCCATTCCCAGCAGGAAAGGGGGGATTTGATCTTTCGTTGTTACCAGCCCGATGACCAGCCGTCATCCCAGCCATCGCTCCAGCCGCTGCTCCAATCCGGGGAGGAGTCGGTCTGCGTGGTGGTGGTTTGTTTGCCGTGCGCATCCTTCCACAGCTGCTGCTGCCATGCAGCCTGCGTGCCGTCGTAACGGAATTGGCTCAAGCCGTCGGGGTCGTAGCTTACTTCCATGGGCAGGTAGATGAGCGCCTTGTTTGCGCCCGACACATCCGCCCCCGCATTGAGGGATACCGGGCGTACATCCTTGAGGTACTGACCGTCCTTGACCACATAAAGCTGCGCATATTCCAGATTGACGGATGCGGAAGGGTCAAAATCCAGCTGCACATCAAGCAAAGAGCCATTGAGGCTGATGAATGCCGTGCCGATGACATAGCGGTTGGAGGCGCAAAGCTGCACGGTGTAACCGCCTGCAGCGCGCAGGTCATTCAAATCGACCATGGTACCCATCAGCCAGTCGCCCGACTGGGAAGGGTCAAGGTCGCGCAGGCGTACGCCCGCGGTGCATGCGCCGTTGGATTCCAGACGCTGCTGCCTGTGCATAAAGGGAATGCCGTACACATAATCGCCCACATACAGGGTGATGAGGTAGGGCGCGGTGCCGCTGCCTCCTCGGGCAAGATAAATAACGCCCGAATCAAACACGCCGCTCTGGTAGCCGTAGTTTTTGTCAAACAGCAGCGCACCCGTATCCATCTGCGTAAGGGTCAGGCGCACGGAGGAGGCAAGCTCGGTCCCCGTGGAAATCACCTTGCGCACACGCAGACCCTGCGTGCCTGCCGTCAGATGGGCTGCTACATACGCATCGTTGTTGAGTTTGCCAAGGTCCAGCGCGTCCACATCCACGGTGAAGGCGTCATCCGCCAGCGCACAGGGCATCAGCAGTACACACAAAAGCAGCGCGCACAAGCCTTTCAACAGTTTTTTCACATTCGTTCACCTCAAAGCAGTCATGGCGGTGACCGCCGCATACAGGAAGCCTTTTGAAACCCCTGTCTACATACTTCAACGATTTAGTTTACCATTTTCGTGCCTTGAATGTGCTTCATTTTTCTCACATTCCCCCATCGGGAATGACATTTATGTAACATACGCTTCATATATCATTTACTTTTTCGCAATCTTTTGGTATACTGTGTTTGCTGGACAACTATGTCCGCAACCTTTTTTCGGGAGGAACATGCATGATGAAAAAGACCGTTTTTGTGCGCAAGCTGGCTGCCCTGCTGCTGGCAGCGGTGCTCGTGGCAAGCCAGCCGCTCTCCGCACTTGCGGCATACGCAACGCTCCAGTACGGCTCCCGCGGTACGGCTGTTGTTGAACTGCAGAAGGCGCTGCTTTCTTTGGGCTTTGACCCCAACGGCACCGACGGCAAATTCGGCGCAGGCACCCGCGAGGCTGTCAAGGCGTACCAGAAATCCCGCGGCCTGACGGTAGACGGCAAGGCGGGCAACGCTACGCTCACCCGTCTTTATGCCGAAGCAGGCAGCGGCAGCAGCACGGGCGGCAGCACCACGACCACCAACTCTTCCACGCTGAAGTTTGGCTCCACGGGCAGCGAAGTATCCACCCTGCAGACCAATCTGAAAAAGCTGGGCTATTTCAGCGGCACGGTGGATGGCAAGTTCGGCGCGGCTACGCAGCGCGCTGTTATCGCCTTCCAGAG
>JAZKYW010000047.1:0-1696 GCA_045612325.1 Candidatus Limiplasma sp.
CTTAAGGGGCTAAGCCCCTTAAGAATCCTTGGGCTGACAGCTGCGCTGTCAGGATGCTGTCCGTTTTTGTTCTTTCTTCCACAAAGGCTGATAACCAATCTTTTTACCTACAGAAGTAAGGTGTATTTATGCAAACGAAAGTACTTCAGCCCACGCCCGAAGCCATCCGCGAAGCTGCCGATGCGCTGCGTGCAGGCGAATTGGTGGGCGTACCCACCGAAACGGTCTACGGTCTGGGTGCGCACGCGCTGGATGAAAATGCCGTACGCAAGATTTTTGCCGCCAAGGGCCGCCCTGCGGATAATCCCCTGATCGTGCATGTTGCCTCTTTGGAGGATGCCGAGCCGCTGTGCCACATCAGCGATACCGCCCGTACACTCGCCGAGCGTTTCTGTCCCGGTCCGCTGACCATCATCATGCCTCGCAAGGAGATCGTTCCCAACGTTGTGACCTCCAATCTGGAAACGGTCGCTGTGCGCGTGCCTGCCCATCCCGTAGCACAGGCGCTGCTGCGCGAATGCGGTCTGCCCGTGGCAGCCCCCAGCGCCAACACATCGGGCAAGCCCTCCCCCACCACCGCGCAGCATGTGTATCATGACATGAACGGCAAACTGCCCGTCATTCTGGATGGCGGCGAATGCGAAGTGGGTCTGGAAAGCACGGTCATCACCCTTGCGGGCGATATCCCCACGGTGCTTCGTCCCGGCGGCGTAACGCCTGAAATGCTGCTGGAAGTATTGCCCGAGGTGCGCGTTGCCGACAGCGTGCTTCGCCCCCTGCAGGCAGGTGAAAAAGCCCTCTCTCCCGGCATGATGTACCAGCACTACGCACCCGGCGGCGTGCTGACCATGGTGCGCGGCGAGGAAGCCAATGTGCAGCGCGTTTGCAAGCAATTGTACAACGCCGCCAAGGCAGACGGCAAAACCGCCTGCATCCTTGCCTTCGATGAACATCTGCCCGCTTACGAAGGCTTCAGCGTGCTCTCCATCGGCTGCCTTGCCCAGCCCGAAACCGTCAGCCAGAAGCTGTTCGCCGTGCTGCGCCAGCTGGATATGGACGGCGTGGATATGATGTTCAGCGAAGTTCTCCCCGCCGAGGGTCTCGGGCTCGCCATCATGAACCGTCTGAGCCGCGCCGCAGGTTTCCGCACTATTGATGCGGATGCAAACGAATAACAAAAAGGAACCTGTCCCTTCAAAACGGACAGGCTCCTTTTTTATTACCCTTGAGGCTGCAAAGCAGCCTCAACCCACAGGATTCCAAAGGGCAAAGCCCTTTGGCGGAGGGTGCAGGGAGGCGGCGCCTCCCTCCCCCGTCCCCGTTCTTACAGGCTGCGCAGTACGCCGTCGACCTTCTTGAGCAGGTCGCGTACCTGCAGGTGCTGCGGGCACTTCTTTTCGCAGTAGCCGCAGTTGATGCAGGCGTCGGGCGCAACGCCGGGGTTCTTTTCGTTGGTCAGGTAGTTATCATAGGTCTTCTTGGCCAGTTCATGCAGACCGTACTCATTGTGATAGGTATAGGCCTGGAAGATCTTGGGGATGTTGATACCCTTGGGACAGGGCTGGCAGTAGCCGCAGCCGGTGCAGTAGAGTTCGGAGAACTTCTTGAGGTTCTCGATGCTCTCGCCCACTTCGCGCCATTCCTTTTCGGTCATGGGGTTTTCCAGAGAGGCCACGGCGGCGTTCTTTTCCACCAT
>JAZKYW010000048.1:0-4903 GCA_045612325.1 Candidatus Limiplasma sp.
GTCATCCTCCACAACGAGGATACGGTATCTGTTCTTATTCATCGTCTTCCTCCACATCCAGTTCAAAGCTGAAGGCTGCGCCGCCCTCGGGCAGATTACATGCCGTGATCTCTCCGCCATGCGCCTTGATGATCGATGCGCACACAAACAGACCGATGCCCATTCCCCTGCGCCCGCCGTCGCTTCTGTCCTTCTCCCTGTTCTGATAGCCCGCAAACAGAGCTTCTGCCTTTTCCTGCGGAATGCCGCAGCCGTTGTCGCTCACGCAGAAAAGCGCTTTGTGGTCAGGCGTCAGCGTTACGGTCAGTTTCAGCTGCGTCATCTGTTTGGCATGCAGAACGGCGTTTTCCAAAAGGTTCATCAGCACCTGCCCGATGAGGATGGCGTCCATCGGGATGCTGAGAAATTCTTCGGGAATGGCTACCTCTACCTGCTGCTCGGGGTAATGCTTATAAAACTTGACCAGCACCGAATCGATCAGTTCTTCCAGCACCGTAGGCGTTTTGCTCACCATGTGCTTTTCCGCATCGATCCTTGTTACCGAAAGCAGGTTCTCCACCATGCGGATCAGCCAGTCCGAATCCTTGCGCATATCATCCAGCAGCTGCAGTTTTTTCTCCCTGCTGATGGAAGCATCGTTTTCGATCATCAGCGAGCATGCGCCATAGATGGATGTAAGCGGCGTACGCAGATCGTGCGATATTGCCCTGAGCAGATTGGCTCGCATGCGTTCGTGCTCGGCGTTGGCTTTAATCTCCTGCTGGATGGAGATCTGCGTTGTGAGCGTGCTTGTCATCACGGATACGATGAGCATGACGACCGCGCTGGCCAGATTGACGGGCGTGATCAGGTCAATGGCATAATACGGAAACATAAACGCATAGTTGACTGCCAGAACGCTCAAAAGCGATGCGACGATCCCCCACATGTATCCGCGCGTACGAAGCGCAACGATGAACACGCCCAAAACAAACAGCATGGGGATCAATTGGTCCGCTTCAAAAAAATACTGAAGCATCAGCGCAAGCACGCTTACAGCACAAAGCACGCCAAGCGTCAGTAATGCATCACGCAAAAACAGTTTAGGTTTTCTCACGTCATGCCCTCTCCTTTTGAACGTTTATCCTGTATGTTCCCAGTTTATGATAGCGCTGAACGGCCGCGCAGGCAATTGCCTCGCGGCTGTTTTTACCGCATCTTTACCGGTAGTGAATACAAAAAAGCCTTTGTCGGTTTGACAAAGGCTTCAGATGGAGCGGGTGATGGGAATCGAACCCACGTAGCCAGCTTGGAAGGCTGGAGCTCTGCCATTGAGCTACACCCGCATTTGGAGCGGTAGACGAGATTCGAACTCGCGACATCCACCTTGGCAAGGTGGCACTCTACCACTGAGCTACTACCGCACGCTCCAAGAGAAAAAAATAGTGGTGCGGGCGAAGGGACTTGAACCCATACGCCAATTGGCACCAGATCCTAAGTCTGGCGCGTCTGCCATTCCGCCACGCCCGCAGGGAGAAAGAGGAATGGTGACCCATTGGAGACTCGAACTCCAGACACCCTGATTAAAAGTCAGGTGCTCTGCCAACTGAGCTAATGGGTCACACACGGCCAAGATTGCTCAAGACACATCCAGTATAATACCACGCTGCGCAAGGGATTGTCAACCTCTTTTTCACATTTTTATCATGCCAACGGCGATTGTCAAGCGCTCCCTCGCACGCTATAATAGGGTTATCTGTACCAAAGACGTGGAGGACAAACCATGCCCATTGCCGATTTGCATATCCATTCCCGCTATTCCCGCGCCACCAGCCGTGATTGTGATGCACCCCACCTGCACCTGTGGGCGCAGCACAAAGGCATCACGCTTGCAGGCACGGGTGATTTTACGCACCCTGCGTGGCGGCAGGAGCTGGCGGATATGCTTGAGCCCGCTGAAGAAGGCCTTTACCGCCTGAAGGATGAGCTGCGTCTGCCCTGCGAAACGGCTGCCTCCGCCGACCCGCGTTTCGTGATCTCGGGTGAAATCAGCACCATTTACAAGCGTGCGGGCCAAACGCGCAAGGTGCATCACCTCATCCTTCTGCCCTCTCTGGAAGCTGCTGCAGACCTTTCCCGCAGGCTGGAAGCCATCGGCAATCTGCACAGCGACGGCCGTCCCATCCTCGGGCTGGACAGCCGCGATTTGCTTGAAATCACGCTGGAAAGCTGCGCGGATGCTATCTTCATCCCCGCCCATATCTGGACGCCTCATTTTTCGCTGTTCGGTGCGTTTTCGGATTTCAGCACCGTAGAAGAATGTTATGCAGATCTTTCCCCGTATATTCACGCCATGGAAACGGGCCTTTCCTCCGACCCGCTGATGAACAGGCGGCTTTCGCTGCTGGATCAATACACGCTCGTTTCCAACTCGGACGCCCATTCCCCCGCCAAACTGGGCCGCGAGGCCAATCTGCTAAGCTGTGCGCTTTCTTATCCCGCGCTCAGGCATGCCATCGAAACAGGCGAAGGGTTTGATGGCACGGTTGAATTTTTCCCTGAAGAAGGCAAATATCATCTGGACGGTCACCGTACCTGTCACTGCTGCCTTGAGCCGTCTCAAACCGTTGAATTGAACGGACGCTGCCCCGTATGCGGCAGAAAACTGACGGTGGGCGTTCTCCATCGTGTGGAAGCCCTCGCCGACCGTGCAGAGCCTGCACAGCTTTCCAAGCCGTTTGAAAGCCTGATGCCTCTTCCCGAAGTGCTGGCGGATTGCATGGGCGTATCGGCTGCATCCAAAAAGGTGGAAGCCGCGTATTTTGAACTGCTGAAAAAGCTCGGGCCGGAATTTGACATCCTGCGTACCGTTGCACCCGAAGAAATCGATAAGGTCGCGGGGCCTGTTGCTGCCGAAGCCATCCGCAGGCTCAGGGCAGGCAAAGTCATCCGTCAGGCAGGCTACGACGGCGAATATGGCGTCATCCGTCTCTTTGAGCCGGGCGAAACGGAACGAATCGCAGGCCAAACCTCTTTGCTGTCTCTGGCGGGACTTGCAGGGCGCAGGCAATTCAGCACGGAAGGCGTGCGCAAGCAAAAAGCTGCTCCTGCACAGGCAGAATGCGCACCTCAAACGGCTGAAACGCTCAATCCCGAGCAGCAGCAGGCCGTAGAGACATCCGCCCGCTGCACCGCTGTTGTTGCAGGCCCGGGCACAGGCAAAACAAAGACGCTTGTCGCACGTATTGCCTACCTCATTGAAACGCTCGGCATCCCGCCAAGCGAAATCACCGCCGTTACCTTCACAAGACAGGCTGCCGAAGAAATGCTGGAACGCCTGACCGCACGTTTGGGCAAAAAAGCTGTGCGCGGGCTTACCGTAGGTACTTTTCACGCCATCTGCATGAAGCTTTTGGACATGCGTGCTCTGCTCAGCCGCAGACAGGCACAGGAGGTTATCGCCACGCTTCTGCAGGAGCACGGCGAAACGCTTTCCCCCTCGGAATGCCTGCGCTTGCTTTCTGCATACAAAAATCATCTGTGTACGCGAACGGCTGAAACAGCTGCGCTGCCTGCATGGCTTCCCGCCGCCTATGAGCAGCGCCTTGAATGGATGCATCTGCGCGACCTTGATGATGTACTGCTCCATGCGCTGCGCATCCCCGCAGAGGGCAAAAAGCAATTCCGTCACCTGCTGGTGGATGAATTTCAGGATATCAACGCCGTCCAGCACGCGCTGGTCAGCCACTGGAGCCAAAACTGTCAGAGCCTGTTTGTCATCGGTGACCCCGACCAGGCGATTTACGGTTTCCGCGGCGCTCAGGCCGATTGCTTCGAACGTTTTATGGCTGATTATCCCGATGCGTCCCTCATACGCCTCACCCAAAACTACCGCTCCACGCCGCAAATCATCCAAACGGCTCTTCATGTCATCCGCCGCAATCCGGGCATGCCGCGCGAGCTGAACGCGTTCAAAGCCGATGGCGTTTCCGTGCGCCGCATGGACGCCGCAGACGGTTTTTCCGAGGCCGTGTGGCTCGCCAAAGAAATTGCCCGCATGGCAGGCGGTGTGGATATGCTGGAAGCGCAGCGTTCACGCACGGAGCAGGGCACGGCGCGTCCTTTCTCTGACATGGCAGTTCTTTGCCGCACACACAGGCAGCTGGAGCAAATCGAAGCGGCACTCGCACACGACAGCATCCCCTGCGTCATTTCGGGTCATGATGAGTTTCTTGCCGACCGCACAGTACAGGGTTTGATCGGCTTTTTTGCCAGTATCAACGATCCGCGCGACAGCCTGTCCCTTCAGGCAGCGCTTGACGGCTTGTGGCGCATTCCCGCACCGCTCATCCAGCCCGCAGCCTCTGCGCTGGCGCAAACGAAAACGGTCGACAGTGCGGCGCTCAAGGAAGCACTTGGGGATTTCCCCCTTCTGCGTCCGTGGCTTGAGGCTTTTGAGACCCTCCTGCCCCGCCTTAAGCAGGATAAGCCCGCAAAACAGCTGGAAGCGCTCGTCAGGCTGTGCGGCGTACACTCCGACGAGGTGGAAAAGCTGCTGAATACAGCCGTGTTCTACACCGACATGTCCTCGCTGCTCACAAGCTTGCACACCGATGACTCCGTTGAATTGCGCCGCGTACGCGGCACAGGCCACGCAAGCGGAGCTGTGCGCCTGATGACGCTGCACGCATCCAAAGGTCTGGAATTCCCCGTTGTATTCCTCGCAGGCGTTACCGATGAACAGCTTCCCCTCAAGGGGGTACACGATGCAGCGGACGTCCATGAAGAACGCCGCCTGTTCTTTGTGGGTATCACACGCGCACGGGAGAAGCTCATCCCCACCTGCGGCGGCAAACCCTCCGCCTTTCTGTCCGAGCTGCCCGAAGAAATCGCCGCAGGCAGCATCCATTCCAAACATAAAGCC
>JAZKYW010000049.1:0-8276 GCA_045612325.1 Candidatus Limiplasma sp.
CTGATCGCGGGCATCGGCACCAACGCCTTTGCCGCCTACCAGATCGTGATGCAGGTGACCTCGCTTTCATTTACATTGGGCGACGGCGTTTCTACTGGCGGCACGTCGCTGGTCGGGCAAAGCCTTGGCGCCAAACGCAAGGACCTTGCTATGGCGCATGCAAGGGTGGCATACCGCATCGGCATTTGCGTATCCATCGCGCTGATGATCGTCATCTTTGTGTTCCGCACGCAGATCGCCATGCTCTTTACCACGGATGAGGAGATCATCCGCGGCGTTACCGCATCGCTGTATGTGGTGATGGCTGCCATGATGTGGCAGAACGGACGCGTCATCCTCTCGGGTGCGCTGCGCGGTGCGGGCGATGTAAAGTACGTAGCGATGTGTGCGCTGCTGAGCGTAACGCTTTTGCGCCCCGTGCTCACATGGTTCTTCTGCTACCCTGTATCGGCATGGCTGCCCGATACGCAGATCGCGGTGATATCGCCGTGGATCGCCTTTGCCATTGACGCCGTCGTACGCGACAGGCTGATGGCCCGAAGGATCAAACAGGGCAAATGGCTGGATATCAAACTGGGATAAACAAAAACCCCGCGCAGGACGAGGGTCCCGCGCGGGGGGTTTTTATTTGGTGGATCAGAAGCTGGAGATGCCGTAGCTGTTAACAAGCGCATCCAGCTTGATGCCGGCGTTGCACAGGGGGCATTCGCGGGCGGGAAGGCTGGTGTAGCCGTCCAGGTCGTTCTTGGTGTAGATGCTCTGTACGGGGAAGCCTTCGCACTCTTCCACGCAGGCAAAGATGGAGCAGATGCCTACGGGGATGCCGTTGTAGTAGCGGATGGCTTCCACGGCGGACTGGGCGGTGTAGCCGGTGGCAACGCTCGCAGCCAGTACCAGCACATGCTTACCCACGATCATGGGAGCGCTGTTGTCGCGGAAGATGAGCTGGCTGCCGGAGGTGTGCTCGGGGGTAACGACGTAGATGGTGCGGTGGGCGTTCATGTTGGCATAGCCGGCGCGGGTAAGTTCGCTGGCCATGCAGGCGCCGATGACTTCGGTGCCGTCAAGGCAGAGGATGGTATCGATAATGGTGGAGGACTTGAACTTGCTGCACAGAATGGCCGCGGCTTCACGGGCCTCGGACAGGCGATGCTTGGTCATGGTCATATCGATATAATAATTGAGGTGGCTGTGGCTGGTGGCAAAATGACCCTGCGCGATGCGAAGGGGTACGTTGCCGTTCTGTTTGGGAAGTTCGATGATTTTGATGGCCATAGCGGTCACTCCTGTTATGTTGATATAATCTTGCTTGCCGTGTATCTTTGGGGTATCATTCATTATGCAGACAAAACGGAAAAGTGTCAACATAAAATGCGGTAAATGGAGCAATAAATACCAAATGAATACAATTATCCCAGATCGGGAGCGTCCCAAAGCACGGCTTTTGCAAATTTGCTCTCGGTTTCGATGATGCGAAGGGTGTTTTCACCCATGCGCAGCAGCGGTGCGGGAATGTAGAGGCGTTTTTGCGGGCCGATGTCCCAGAAGCGTCCGAGCGTGAAGCCGTTGAGGAACACCACGCCCTTGCCGCAATCGGGCAGCTCGAGGAAGGTATCCGCCATTTCATCCACGGTAAAGGTGAGGGTATGGATGGCGGGGGCGTCCTTGCGGGCGGGGGCGCCGTCGGCATGCAACAGGGCATTTTCATCCAGACAGGTGATTTGCCAGCCGCAGTGCAGGTGGTTGTTGATGACCACCGCGCGGTCGATGCCCTTGCGCTGGTTTTCGATGCGGAAGGAATAATTGACGCGCCCGAGGTTTTCCATCAGAATATCCAGCTTTGCGCCCTGCCTGACGGGGATGGGCGGGTCGAAGCGATGCGCATCGAGCAGTTCACGGTCGTACAGGGTGAGGATGCATTGCCCGTCCAGATAGATTTTGGCGCGGTCGGCGGCATCCACCAGACGGATGCTGTGAAGCTCGCGCTCGGCGGTGAGGGTGGTGCTGTAGAGGGTATAGCCGTAATCCTGCCCGAGGCGTTCCATGCTGATGGGATGCAGGCTTTGGTGCGCGGGCAGCGAAGCCGCCGCCGAAAGCAGGTCGGCAGAGCGCACGAGCGTTGCCGCGCCGTAGGCTTTGCGCGGCTGTCCGTCATCGGGCATGGGCGGCAGCGGAGATGTGCGGCGCTCCTGCACAGCCTGACGGAACAAGCGGTATTTCTCGGTATAGCGGCCGTCCTCGGTGAGTACGGCGTCATAATCGTAGCTGGTCACATCCGGGGTGAGCTGGTCGTAATCGTTTGCGCCGTTCATCAGGCCGAAACTGGTGCCGCCGTGGAACATGTAAATGTTCACGTGGCCCATGTCCAGCATATCCGCAAACTCTTTGGCGCATGTCTGTGCAGGGGTGGTCTTGTGCCCGCCGTTGCCCCAGTGGTCAAACCAGCCGCACCAGAACTCCATGCACATTTTGGGGCTGATGCCGTACCCGTCAAGCACGGCAAAGTTCTCTTTGGCATGGCTGCCGAAGTTGCCCGTTTGAAACACGCCCTCCACGCCGCCGCAGGTGAGCATGTCATGCGTAGGGCCGTCGGAGGTGACGAGAGGCACATCCACACCGCGAGCGGTCATGCCGTCGCGCAGGGCGGCGAGGTAGGCTTTGTCATCGCTGTAGGAGCCGTACTCGTTTTCTACCTGCATCATCAGCACAGGGCCGCCGTGCGTGACCTGCAGGGGCACAAGGCGGGGGATGAGTTCGTCATAGTAATCAAACACATGCTTCAAATAGCGCGGGTCGCTGCAGCGCAGGCGGATGCCATCCTCCCCAAGCAGCCACGCAGGCAGGCCGCCCCATTCCCACTCGGCGCAGATGTAGGGCGAAGGCCTGAGAATAACGTACAGACCCACCTGCTGCGCAAGGCGCACGAAGCCCTCCACATCCGCCATGCCCTCAAAGCGGAATTTGCCCTTTCGGGGCTCGTGGAAATTCCACGGGATATAGGTTTCCACGGCGTTGCAGCCCATGGCGGCAAGCTTCTCCAGCCTGTCGCGCCAATACTCGGGTACCACGCGGAAATAATGGATGGAACCCGAAATGATTTGGATGGGTTTTCCGTCCAGCAAAAAGGTGTCTTTGATCTCAAAAACAGACATGGTATGCCTCCGTCATGAGGATTTGTGCTTGCTTGTATCATTCGGGAACGGGCGGCCGCATCCCTGCTTGCTTAGAATGAAAGTAACGGAATACAAAAAGAAAAGCTCATCCAAACGGATGAGCTTTTTGGTGGTGCTTACTGGACTCGAACGGCGGTCTCGCTGCGCTCGGTCAGGTTCGCAATAGTCGCGGAGCGGCGCTGCCGCTTGCTCCGCTCCTTTGCTCACCACGCTTCCGCCTCGCTTCATCCGCCACAGGCGGCGCTTCGGCTCCGCGCCCCATCGATGTGCTTAAGCACATCGATGGGACACACCGGTTTCCAAACTGCATTAAAAACGACCATAGAAAAAACCTCCCACTTCGGGGAGGCTTTTTCTATGGTGGTGCTTACTGGACTCGAACCAGTGACCCCATCGATGTGAACGATGTGCTCTACCAACTGAGCCAAAGCACCACGTCTTAACGACTTGATTATCATATCACACGCCAAAGGGTTTGTCAACGCTGAGCGGGCAAAAATTTTTGGGCGAAAAAACCCCGCGCACAGCCAAACCGCGTGCGCGGGGGAGAAAAGGTTACTGCAGGTCGATATCGGCGTAGATGGGGAAGTGGTCGGTGGTGCTGCGCATGTTGAAGTCAACGACGACGTTGAACAGCTTTACATCGGTGTTGGCATTGACAAAGATGTGGTCAATGTAGTAGGGGGTGGCGGCGTCAAACTCTTCGCCCCAGGCGATATAGGTGACGTGGTCGCGGGCCAGCACATCAGCCTCGTACTTGGCGTCCTTTACGCCGAGGTTCTCCATGAGGGTGGCGTACATTTCGGAGCCCTCGTTGGTGTTGTAGTCGCCGGTGAAGATGAAAGGCAGGCCGGCGTACTTTTCCATCTGCTCCTTGCCGATGGTCATGATGTCCTCGCAGTTGCGGTTGTAGTTTTCGGTTTCGGTAGAGGAGGCGGGGTGGGTGTTGGCAACGACGAAACGGGTGCCGTCGGACAGCTTTTCAAACACAGCCACGGCGAATACGCGGATATCGCTGCCGGGATCCAGATCCAGCACGAATTCCTCCACCAGCTGAACGGTGGCAACGTTGTACATGAAGGCGGACATGTTGTACTTGAAGCCGGCGGCGTTGGACTGGCGGCAGGCGGGGTTGTACAGGCCGGTCTCGGTCAGCAGGGGCTTCAGGCCCTTCTGCCACTTGGCGTTGGCTTCCTGAATGCCGACAACGTCGGGCTGGTAGTACAGCAGGGTATCCACCACGTTCTGGATGCGGTCGGTGATGGCAACCTTGCTCCAGTCGGGGTTCATCAGGTTGAAGGACATGATGCGGATGTCCGCGCCTTCAGCCAGAGCGGGATCATCGGCGGTCTCGGCAAGGCAGGGAACGGCGGAGAGCATCAGAACGAGAGCCAGAACAAGGGCAAACAGTTTCTTCATAGCGGGGGCTCCTTTGCTGTGATGATGAAGTGAGGCAGTTTACTGCAGGTCGATATCAACGTAGATGGGGAAGTGGTCGGAGGTGTGCTCGGCATTTTCGCCGTCGATGACGTTGTAGAGCTTGATGGCGCCAACTTTGTCGTTGATGAGGATGTGGTCAAGAACATAGGGGGTGGGACGCTCGATATCGGAGATCTTGCCCAGCCAGCCGATGTAGGTGGAGATGTTCTTTGCCAGAATTTCAGCCTCGTACTTGGCATTCTTTACGCCAAGGCCTTCGATCAGCGTGGGGAAGGTATCCATCTGTTCGTAGGTGTTGTAGTCGCCCATCATGATCACGGGCAGGTCGGCATACTTGGCAAGCTCGGCAGCGCCGTATTCAAGCAGAGAAGCCATGTTGCGCGCGTAGTTTTCGGTTTCATCCCAGGAGGCGGGGTGGGTGTTGGTCACGACGAAGCGGGTGCCGTCGGACAGCTTTTCAAATACGGTCACAGCCAGAACGCGGCAATCGCTGTGCTTGTCCAGGTCGACGATGTACTCATCGATGACCTTTACCGTCAGGGGATTGTAGAGGATGGGGCAGGCGCAGTACTTGAAGCCCTCGGCGTGGCTCTGACGGTTGGTGATGCCGTAGAGGCCGGTATCGATCAGAAGGGGCTTGAAGGCCTTGTGCCAGCGGGAGGTGGATTCCTGCAGGCCCAGCACGTCGGGCATATAGGTGAGCACGGTGTTGGTCAGGCGTTCGTGACGGTCATCGATGGGGGTCTTGGACTTGTCAAAATGCAGCCAGTCGGGGCTGAGCACGTTGTAGGACATGATGCGGACGTCAGCGCCTTCGGTCAGCGCGATGTAGTCGGCTTCTTCGGCGAAACAGGAGGGGACGGCGGAGAGCATCAGAATAAGGGCCAGTACAAGGGCAAACAGTTTCTTCATGGTCTAGTCTCCTTTTAAGTTTGATGTAAAGGCGCACGCGCGCCGAGGATGCTAGGGAACAATGTAAGTATAAGGGCAGAGCGGTATTGCAGTCAACGGGTTTTTAGTCGGCCTCGGTGATGAAGGGGGTAACGCGGCGGGTGATGGTCATGGGGCGCAGCGCGGGCGCGGGGGGCAGGCATTCGCCGTCGTGACAGGCAATTTCCATGGCGGCAAAATCCATGCCGGCGGCAATGCTGAAGCCCACGCCACCCGAGAAGCGGGGGTTGACCTCAAGGAAGTAGGCTTCCTCTCCGCGGCAGATGAACTCCATATTCACAACGCCCACAATGCCCGCCTGCGCGGCAATGGCGGCGCAGACAGCCTCCAGCGGATGCCCGGGCAGGATGCGCACCGTGGTGCCGAGGCCGTTGATGGTGCGCAGAAGCTCCTGACGGCACAGGCAGCGCACGCTGCCGTAAAGGTCGCGGGCCACATCGATGGTGAAGATGTCCCCTTCAATGAAGGGCTGGGCGATGTAATCCTTGCGCTGGGCAAGGGCGGCATGGTACTGCTGCGCGTTGTGCGCAACCACCTGCCCCTGCGAGCTTCGTCCGCCAACGGGCTTGAGCATGATGGGATATTCGCTGTCCTCAGGCTCACGGCCGTAGGGGGAGGCGGTGGGGATGGTGCGGCATACGCCGCTCATCTCGAGCGCCTCAGCCATGTCCATCTTGTTGCGGCACAGGCGCACGGCGGGCTCATCGGGGGTGCACAGGGTGCAGCCGAGGGCGGCAAAGCGCGCCTTTTCGGTGCAAAGCACATCCACCTCCACATCCGTCAGCGGGATGAGGTGGGTGACGTTTTCGCGGCGCACGGCCTCTTCCATCATGCGGATATATGCGTCACGGTCGGTGACGGTGATGGCCTGAAAGAAGGCGTCCACTTCGTTGGAGGCGGCATTCCACGCCTGAGGATAAATATCGCAGCCCACAACGCGGCAGCCCTGCGCTTTCAGGCTCGCCGCCGCAGAGGAGGCCGAGGCGGAGCCAACGGCGGTAAGAAGAACGGTTTTCATGGCATTTGTACCTCCGTCACTTTCGGTTTTTGAGGCGCTTAAGCATCTGCAGCAGGAATTGCGCGCTTTCCAGATGCAGCACAAGCGCCAGTGCGCCGTAAACGGCTGCGCCAGTCACCACCTGCAAGGCCAGCAGCAAGACTGTGGGCAGGGCAAGGGCGTTCATGGCATGCACGGCGGCAAACATCACAAGGGACAGCAGAATGGAGGGCAGAATGTCCTGCATCTGCTCCAGATAGCCGTAGTTGAGCAGCTTTTTGTTGGGATGGGCATTGACCACCGCGCTCACCAGCGTGCTGACCACGCCGCCCCATGCGATGGCGATGGCGCTGTCGAAAAACAGCACCGTTGCCAAAAGGATGAGCAGGCCGTAGCTTTTTTTGATGACCTCAAGCTTGAGGAATACATCGCTGCGGCCCTTGGCGTTGATGGCCTGCAGGTTGGCGGTGTGGATGGGGTAGAAGGCAAAGTCGATGCAGCACAGCTGCAGAAACGGCACGCAGGGCAGCCATTTATCGGTGAGCAAAAGGCGGATGAGCGGCTCGGCAACGGCGGCAAGGCCCGCCATCATGGGCACCACGAGGAAGCTGGAAAGCATGACCGAGCGGCGCATCAGCTGCTTCATGCGGTCGGGCGCATCCTGCTGCTCACTCAAAACGGGCAGCATCACGCTTTGGATGGAGCCGTTGATGGCGTTCATCAGCATTTCGGGAAACTGCTTGCCGCGGGTATAAAACGCAAGCGCCGAATCGGTGAAGCGCTTGCCGATGACGGCGGAGCGCAGGTTGGTGTAGCCTGTATCCATCAGGCTTGAAACCAGCAGCTTCCAGCTGAAGCGCACAAGCCCCTTCACGCGCTGCAAACGGAATACGCGGCGCGGACGCCACTTGACCGTGAACAACAGCAGTATGGAAAGCGAAAACTGGTTGGTCAACTGCTGCGCCACCAGCGCCCAGTAGCCCGCGCCGCCAAAGGCCATGCACAGGCCCACCGTGCCCGAAAGCGCCGTAGCGCACAGGCTTGCGGTCATCAGCTTGCGAAATGCCATGCGGCGCGCCACCACGGCATTCTGTACGGATACCAGAGAGCCGGGCAGCAGGATGAGCGCCATCACGCGCAGCGTTTTGCAAAGCGCGGGCATGGCGAAATACGAGGCGATGACGGGCGCAAGTGCAAACAGCAGGATGTAAAGCAGGGCGGCAATGCCGAAGCTGACGTAGAAGGCGGAGGAAAAGTCGGTCTCATCCGCTTCTTTTTTCTGAATGAGGGCGGTGTTCAGTCCGCTTTGCACAAACACCTGCGCCACTGCGATAAACACCATCAGCATGCTCAGCACATCGTAGTCGGAGGGGTCCAGCTTTCGCGCCAGAAACAGGCTTACGATGAACGCGATGCCCTGATTGCCCACGCTTTCGACGATTTTGAACAGAAAAGAGGATACCGTGCTTTTGCTGCGGGATTCACTCATGCGCACACCTCGCGGATGAGGCGGCAGATGAGTGCGATGTCCTCTTCGGTCAGCTCGGGATACATGGGCAGGGTGACAACACCGTCCGCCAGACGCTGCGCAACAGGCGTCAGGGAGGAGTCAAAGCCGGGCAGGCCGCAGTAGCAGGCGAAATCGGTGATGAGGGGATAGAAGTACTTGCGGGCGAACACGCCGTTTTGCTCCAGATGGGCGCATACGGCGTCGC
>JAZKYW010000050.1:0-1798 GCA_045612325.1 Candidatus Limiplasma sp.
ACGTTCACGTTGAAGTCGCCATAGAAGCCCTTGCAAACAGCGGCGTAGCTGCCGTCCGCAGCGCCTTCAGCGATGGCCAGACACGGCAGCATCAGGCACAGCGCGAGCACGAGGCAAAACAGTTTCTTCATGGTTTCATCCTCCTGAAGATATGAGATTTTCTGTTTTTGCCGTAAGCTGCACTGAAGAAATAAACGGATTCAGCAGAGCAGCGATGACGGAAAAACATTCTTGTTAATTATATCACGTCCGTATAAATATTCAAAGCATTACGTAAATCATTCATAAAGAAAATGTGAGATGAATTTGATTTGAGAATGGTGTTTTTGTATGATCCTGTATGGAAAATCCCTTGACAAATACACTGGGGATTATTATCCTAATGATGATGGAATTTAAACGTTTGCTGCTCGAATGAGTTCATTTTTTCGGATAACGGCTCCGAGGAGGCGGCTTGTTTCTGAATCCTGTGTTGATGCAGGTGGAGATGGCTGTGAAGTTTGGAATCAAAGAAGAAAGCCGGGACAATGTGGTTCCGGTTTTTCAGTTCGCGCAGCAGAACGAAGCATATGTTTGTGTTGGGTGGGAAGGGTATGAATAAACAGAAAAAAGAGCGCCGGGAGGAGTTCATTGCTGCTGCGAAGGAAATCATCAATTCGCAGGGGTATGAGGCATGCACGGTGCGCAGCATTTGCCAGCACGTGGGTGTGGCGCCAAGCAGCTTTTATCATTGCTTTGAAGATAAAGATGAAGTGATCTTTATGATCGCCATGCAGGTGGATCCGTTCTTTGAGGAAAATGAGCACAGATTTAATTCGGAAGATCCGCGTGAAAATCTGGCGCTTTTCATGCGTTTGTATTTTCAGCAGGTGGAACGGGATGGATACGAATACAACTGGCGCTTCCATATGCAGGCAAGAGGAAACCGCTATAAGGTGGATAATGGTTCTGTCAGAGCCATGTTTCGGATTCTGTATAGGATCATCTATCAGGGAAGCGCTTTGCTCTACGGCGATATGAATGAAGAAGAGGTATTTAATCTGATTATGACCATGCTGCGCGGGCAGACATTTGACTGGGCGCGCAACGAAGGACGGTATTCCTTGAGCGAGGCCGGAGAGAAGAACATTCCGGCGTATGGGCGTGCAGTATTTAAACCCTGAAAACAAATTACAGAGAAGCAGAAATCAACTGCTTCTCTTTTCTTTTTGAAATTCTTTGTTTGATGATTGACAAACAATGGTGGCTATGCTATATTATGTAACGCGTTACAAACGCGATACAAAAAAGAATATGCGGAGGTCAAAAGGATGAAGAAGCTGGCAGCAATTTTCATGACGCTTGTGCTGTGCTGCTCCATCGCGTATGCCGATCAGGCTGCGCTGACGGATGGCACTTATCAGGCTGTGACCCAGGGCAAGATTGGCCCGGTGACGGTTGAAGTGAAGGTGGAACAGGGTGCGATCGCGGCCGTTCAGGTTGTGAATCACACGGAAACCACTGGTCTGTTCGAGGAAGCTTTTGAGAAGATTCCGGTGCAGATCGTTGAAAACCAGACTGTGAATGTGGACGTGATTACGGGTTCCACCGTGTCCAGCAAGGCGCTGCTTGACGGCGTGAAGGACTGCATCGCGCAGGCTGGCGGCAATGTGGAGAACTACATGGCTGCTGTGGAAAAGACGCTCAGCACCGAAGTGATCGACTGCACCACGCAGGTTGTTGTGATTGGCGCGGGTGCGTCTGGTATGTCTGCTGCCATTGAGGCGCAGGAGCTTGGCGCGCAGGTGATCGTTCTGGA
>JAZKYW010000051.1:0-7574 GCA_045612325.1 Candidatus Limiplasma sp.
CGGCAGCGTTTGCGCGTGAATCATGAATACCGCGCCGCGCCGCTGAAAAGTGCCGCAGCCACCCGCGTGCTGCCGCTTGCCGCGCCGATCGGCAAGGAACTTGCCGCCGTGCGCGTGCGCTCGCTTGCGGGGTGGGTGTGCGATATACCGCCCGAAACGCTGCGAAAACAGCACATTTCTGTGCTGAAAGCTGCACATTTGCCGCCTGTTACGCTCCACGGTTTGCGCCATAGCATGGCAACCGCCGCCGCTGCGGATGGTTGCCCAATCAAGGTCTTACAGGGTATACTAGGGCATGCCCGCTATCAACTCACCGCAGACCTGTACGCAAATCACCTCAAGCCCGATAATTACGCTCCTTCCATGGCAAGTTTAGCAGCTGCCGTGATGGGGTAAAAGGCCGAAATGCGCACGACTGGAAATCGTGTTTACGTTGATAGCGTAACTAGGGTTCAAATCCCTAACTCTCCGCCAGATAACCACGCTGTATTTGATGTAATGCAGCGTGGTTACTTTTTTGTCCGAACATGCCCGGAATCCTGTGAAACATAAGGGTTCCGGGCTTTTTGTGTTTTGCGGGTGGAGTAAAATTCCTCCCCTGCGAGGAGAAACAATCGTCAAAGCGTTTGGCTGTAGTTGCCGATAATGTTATAATATTGTTGAGGCATATCATTTAATGAAAGGTGATGTCAAATTGGCAACACGCTACAGACGACCTAAGAATAAAAATCAACTCAGCAAGAAAGAGAGAAGCTGCTTGTCAGTTTCCGGCATCCTTTGTTCTTTGGGCGCAGTTCTTCTTTGTATCGAGGGGTGGATTCCGTGGGTTGGATCCGGTTTGTATTTGGCCGGTCTAGTGAATTGGCTGATAGCTGCGATTCTCTCTGAAAAGATTACAGTAGTGGATCACAGCGAGTTTGCTTTATTTATTCCGACTTTCTTCATCTGGTTGGCATGGGGAAAAGTTCAGATTACCATGAATGGCTCATACTTGATATACTCAATTGTATTCTCGTTGATACTATCAGCCCTGTTTATTATTGCAGATTGGTATAGGCAAAGACATTCTTCGCTTGTACAATACATAGGTTGGTCACTGCTAACCATACTGTTCGTCTTCTTCCTAATAGGCGTGCCGTTTATAGCGCAGACGAATGTGCAGTTGGATCCTAATGAAAGAATGACATATGAGGGCATCGTGATAGATACTGAACGGAAGACTTCGACAAAAAGCACTACGAAGTATTATGCTGATGTAACATTTGTTGACTATAATGGACAATCCTTGCAGGAAACTATCTGTATCCAGCGTTCGCAGTATCAACAAATCGAAGCAGGGCAGAATGTTATTGTTATCAAGGGACAAGGCCTGTATGGTGCCAGTTATTGGATGATAGAGGTCGATACACAGAAATGAAAAGGTCTTCCTACTTCTGTGTTCCTCCTACTCAATCTATTAAGACAGTACTCACCCCTTTAGTGGGGGTAAAGCCTTAGCCCAGGTATGCAATTACCCCGGGGCAGAACAAAGGCACACTTGATCGTGCTAGAGTATCAATTACGATCTATGGTGCTAAAAAACCACGCTGTATTGATCGAATGCAGCGTGGTTTTTCTTTTAGCGTAAACATTCCCGGAATCCCTTGATATGCGAACGGGAGTAATAGCCGCTCTCTGTTCATGGAGAAGCTGTGCCTGACGTGAGCGTTGCCGTTTATTAAACAGATTCTTTTTATTGAGTATTCACAAGCAATCACAGTAGTGAAGCGCCATAAGGAAAGTATTTGACCACTCTTTGTATTCGCGTTATAATGCTGTTGTTTGAGATGAGAGCGTGGCTGTTAGAAAGCAAATTTTACTCGGGATCATTATGGAAAATTAGTGAGCGCGATATACTCCTTTATTCCAGACTGAAACGAAAGAAACTCTGTTGGGCCAAAGAACATCCCCAATGATTATGCATGCGGCACTGCTAATCTGTTTGAAACAAGGAAAGTAATTGTTTCGCGCACTATGAATAAGTTGTTGGGTGATGGCTCAGCTGCATGCTGAACTCGGCGAAAAGTCAATCACTGCTGCACCACATAATGTGGAATAGTTTATACTTGCGTTGTTTGTATGCTTTGTGCATCAGCATCCCCGAAGACTCCGCCCTGCTTAACTACTCCAATTAACACTTTACAGGAGGCTCGTTATGAAAACCGTTTCCCCGTACCAGGCCGGCGTGCATAATGCCGACATTCAGGAATTCCTCGCTACCCTGAACAAAGGCGGCGTCAATATGCATTCCGTGCTGATGGCGCGTCATGGCAAGATCTTTTTTGAAGCCTATTGGGAGCCCTTCAAGGCGGATACGCTGCACAGAATGTATTCCGTCACCAAGAGCTTCGTATCCGTCGCCATCGGCTGCCTGCTGGACGAGGGAAAACTGGCGCTTGACGACCGCATCGCAGACTATTTCCCCGATAAGCTGCCCGCCGACCTGCCCGAAGAACTGGGCCGCGTGACCATCCGCCATATGCTTACCATGAGCACCTGCTTTACCAGCGGCAACTGGATGTATCCCGGCGTGACCGACCGCGTGCGCTATTACTTCTCTCAGAAGCCCGCCAAGCCTACGGGCACCCTGTTCACCTACGACAGCAACGCCTCTTACGTGATGGGCGTGCTGGTGGAGCGTCTGAGCGGCATGGGGCTGATGGATTACCTGCGCAAGCGCGTGTTTGACCACATCGGCGGTTTTGAAAATGCTTACATGCTCAAAACGCCCGACGGAACGCCCTGGAGCGATTCCGCGCTGATGGCTACGCCCCGCGACCTGCTGCGCTTTGCCCAGTTTGTCATGAACAAGGGCAATTGGGAAGGCAAGCAGCTGATGAGCGCCGCTTACCTTGCGGACGCCACTCGTTCGCAGGTAAGCAACGATACCGACAACCGCAAGGCATATGACCGTTACGGCTACGGCTATCAGTTCTGGATGACCGAGCAGAACGGCTTTGCTTTCAGCGGCATGGGCGGTCAGTACGCCGTATGCGTACCCGAAAAGGATTTCGTTTTCGTCTGCACGGGCGATAACCAGCTCAACGAGCATATCACTTCGCCCATTACGTTTGATTCGCTGTTCCGCTGCATCGTTGACCGTCTGGAAGATGAAGAACTGCCCGCGGAAGAGCCCATCGTACTGCCCGGGCTGAAGCTGCCCTTTGTACCCGGCGAAACCCATACTGCTTTTGCGGATGAGATCAACGGCAAGTGGTATGTGTGCGACGAGAACCCCATGGGCATCACCCGCTTCAAGTTCACCTTCGATGGCGATGAGGGTGTGTTTGCCTACACCAATGCCCAGGGCGACAAGGAGCTTGCCTTCGGCCTTGGCAAAAATGCCTTTACCAAGTTCCCGCAGTACGGTTATCCCAACGATTATGGCAATGTAAAGACCGAAGGCTTCCTGTACGACTGCGCCGTATCCGCCGCCTGGCAGGAGGAACGCAAGCTGCAGATGTTCGTGCAGGTCATCGACCGCTATTTCGGTCAGATGTGCGCTACCTTTGCCTTCCGCGATGACGTTGGTTTGATGTGGATGACCAAGAGCGCCGAGAATTTTATGGATGAGTACATCGGTCGTGCCAATGCACGTCTGGAAAAGTAAATCAAAAAAAGATCCGCTTCGTGCGGATCTTTTTTTGATGCTGTTTACCAGCAGGCGATATTGCTGTCTGTGCGGCATTCGGTGCCGCCCACCAGCGTACCGTTTGGCATTTTGAGAATGATCTGACCGCGCCCGAACGTGGTGGGATTGAGCGCAACGCTCACGCTGTGACCTTTTCGGGCAAGCTGTTTGGCGATTTCGTTGGGGAAACTGTCTTCCACGGTGAACTGCTTGTCCTTCAGCCACTGCCATCTGGGTGCATCCAGCGCCTGCTGGGGGTTCATGCCAAAGTCGATCATATTCATGATCACCTGTACATGGCCCTGCGGCTGCATATAACCGCCCATCACGCCAAAGGGAGCGACTGCCTTGCCGTCCTTCATCAGGAAGCCGGGAATAATGGTGTGGTAGGATTTTTTGCCCGGAGCAAGCGCATTAGCTGCAGCGGGATCAAGCGAAAAGTCGTGACCGCGGTTTTGCAGCGCAATGCCTGTTCCCTCAACGACGATGCCGGAGCCGAAGCCCATGTAGTTGCTCTGGATCCACGATACCATGTTGCCTTCTCCGTCGGCGGCACAGAAGTACACGGTGCCGCTGGAAGGCGGCGTTTCGGGGCAGGGGAGAGCGGCGTCATCGGTGATCTGCGCGGCGCGGTGCGCACCGTACTCGGGGCGGAGCAGATCATGATAGTTGATCGCCATGGAAGCAGGGTCCGTCACATGGTGCTTGCCGTCTGCAAAGGCGATCTTCATGGCTTCCCACTGCTTGTGGTAGGTATCGGCGCATTCTTTCTGCGGGAAGGAAAACTCCTTGAGGATGTTCAGCGCCATCAGCGCTACGATGCCCTGACCGTTTGGCGGGATCTCGCACACTTCGTAGCCGCGGTAGTTAACGCGGATGGGCTCCACCCATTGGGCTTCGTATTCGGAGAAATCCTCGCGGCAGTAAAAGCCGCCCATGCGCTGGCTGTCAGCCACGATGCGATCAGCCAGTTCGCCGCGGTAAAACGCTTCGCCGTTGGTCTGCGCGATGGCTTCCAGCGTGCGGGCGTGGTTGGGCAGGGTGACCGTTTCACCGGGCTGTGGCGTCTTTCCCTCCGGCGCAAAGGTGCGGAACCATTCAGCCATCTCGGGCAGGTCCAGCGCACGGTAACGCTTGAAAGCGCCTGCCCACATCTGCGAAAGATTGGCTGCGCAGGGATAACCGTCTCCGGCATAGCGGATGGCGGGAGCAAGCGTTTCGGTCATCGGCAGACGACCGAAGCGTTCGGCTGTTTTTGCCCAACCAGAAACAGCGCCCGGCACCATGGTGGGGATCCATCCAAGGGTGGGCATTTCCTCGTGACCGAGGGCTTTTACTTTTTCGATGGAGATGTTTTTGGGAGCGCGGCCGCTGGCGTTGAGTCCGTACAGCTTCTGATCCTTTTCTGACCAGATCAGTGCAAAAGCATCCGAACCGAGGCCGTTTGCGGTAGGTTCGCATACGGTAAGCGCGGCGGCTGTGGCAACGGCTGCATCCATGGCGTTGCCGCCTTTTTGCATGATCTCCAGCCCGGCGGCGGAAGCCTGAGGCGAGGAGGAACAGACCATGCCGTTACGGGCATAAACAGGATAGCGTTTGGAAGGATAGGGGATATACGCAGGATCAAATTTCATGCTATCGCACCTTTCCACAGAAATTCTGTAATCAATATAGCTTTCGTTTGGCGGCAAGTCAATAGCACAGGCAAGCAAAAAACCGCCTGACTGCAAAAGGCAGCAGGCGGTTTTGAATGACGGACAGAAGAAAAAATCAGTCGTTCTTGGTCATTTCGGCAATACACTTTTCGCATACGCGCTTGCCTTTGAAAAGCTGTACATTGCGTGCGTCGTTGCAGAAAATGCAGCCGGGCTCGTACTTCTTGAGGATGATCTCGTCACCCTCGGTGAAGATTTCCAGAGTGTCCTTGATAGCGATACCCATGGTTTTACGCAGCTCGATCGGAATAACGATACGGCCCAAATTATCCAGTTTGCGTACAACGCCTGTAGATTTCATCGGTAATTCCTCCAAGAAAAATGCTTCGTGCGGATTTGCGCGGTTTTCCATTGCGCGATTATCATCAAAATACACGATGGAACATATTTTGTAAATGCAAGGTTTGGTAAGGCTTTAAACCGATATCAATAAAAGGGTGTTTTTGTGTAAAAAATACGCATAAATACACTTGAAAAGATGTAGAAAAAAGCGGGTGAAAAAATGATACATCACATATGGTATATCATGATGGCGTTTTCCATTGCGTACGGCTGCGCATCGGGAAGGGCGGAAGCGCTGCTTTCGGCTGCTTTGGAAGGGGCGGAGAGGGCGGTCGGAGTGACGCTTTCGCTTGCAGGAGGGTATATGTTTTTCTGCGGTCTGCTGGAAATCGCAGCTGCACTGAATGTGCCTGCCATGCTTGCAAAGCTGCTTGCACCCGCGCTTCGAAAACTGCTGCCAAACGTCAAGAGCAAGGAAGCACACAGGGCAGCCGCGCTCAATTTGTCGCTCAATCTGCTGGGGGTGGGCAACGCGGCTACGCCTGCAGGCATGGAGGCTGTGAGGCGCATGGAAGAAGAATGCGCCCAATGCCCGAGCGTGAAAAACGACATCGAGCTGTTTTTGATATTGAATGCCACGGGGCTTCAGCTGATTCCCACAACGGTGCTTGCCATGCGGGCGGCTGCAGGCTCTGCGGATGTGAATGCGGTGGTGCTGCCGACGCTGGCGTGCACGGCATTTTCATCCGCTGTGGGAATCCTCCTCGGACTTTGGTGCCGGAGGCGAAAGGAGAAAACGGCATGCTCGTCCTGATGCTGACGGCAGCGCTTTTGACTTGGGCTGCCCTGAAAAAGCTGCCGATGTATGACCTGTTTACTGCGGGCGCACAAAAAGGGCTGGAAACGGCAGTAAAAGTACTGCCCAATCTGGCGGCGATGCTTTGTGCCATTTCGCTGATGCAGGCTTCGGGGCTGATGGATGCGCTCAACAGCCTGTGTGCGCCTGTTTTACGTTGGATGGGTCTGCCCGAGGCGCTGGGCCCGCTGATTCTCATCCGCCCGATGAGCGGCTCGGGCGCGCTGGCAATGCTGGAGGAGCTTCTTGAGCGCCTTGGGCCCGACAGCAGGGGAGGGCTGATCGCAAGCACAGTCACAGGCTGTGGCGAGACCATCTTTTATACCGTATGCGTTTATCTGAGTGCGGCGGGGCAAAAGAAGACCTCATACGCCATCCCTTGTTCACTGGCAGGCGCGCTTGCGGGCGTATGGCTTGCGGGAATGCTGTTTTGACGTTGACATTCCCCGAAAAACAGGTATAATAAAAACGATAATGCTCAGCGATGAATGAGAGAGTACGGTTGTTTCTTCGGCAAAGAGAGCCGCGGCTGGTGTGAAGCGGTGCGAAGGGCAGCGGGAACATGGCTCAGGAGCTGTTTTGCCCGATACGTAGGGCAAAACGGGAGGTCCCGATACAGACCCATCGGTTCAAAAGGACCGTAAGCGAAAAAACAGGGTGGTACCGCGGGCTGAGCTCGCCCCTTTTGAGATGGGGGCAGGGCTTTTTCTTTATATTTCGAAGGAGGCTGAAACCAATGGAGAAACAGAAATATTACATTACCACACCCATTTACTATCCCTCCGGCAACATGCACATCGGTCATACCTACACCACCGTTGCTGCCGACGCCATGACCCGCTTCAAGAAGCTGACGGGCTATGACGCCTACTTCCTCACCGGCACCGACGAGCACGGCCAGAAGATCGAGCGCAAGGCTGCCGAGAAGGGCGTATCCCCCAAGGCTTACGTTGACGAGATCGTTGCCAACACCAAGGACCTGTGGAAGCTGATGAACATCGAGTACGATGATTTCATCCGTACCACCGACGAGCGTCACGAGAAGGTCGTG
>JAZKYW010000052.1:0-4957 GCA_045612325.1 Candidatus Limiplasma sp.
GGGAAGCTGCCGTCTTTGCGGAAGCAAGGCGGGCGCGCTGGTCAAATCCAATGATGTGATCATCAATAAGGGCGAATTTGACCGTCTGCTCACCATCACCCCGGATATGAAGGCCGGCGGCGTAGCCTTCTATGACGGCGTTAAAACCACCCCGCCCATCACCGAGCAGATCACCTGGCTCAACGCTATCGAAAACGATACCGATCCCGTTGTTCTGCCCGAGCAGGCCTGTGTGGTCAGCGAGATCCTCGAAGCCATCTACACCTCCGCCAAGACCGGCGAGCCCGTATATTTTGATCGCTAAGGAGAGCCCTGCATGAAAAATTTTGCGATTCTTGGCAAATGGCATGTGCATGCCCGCGATTATGCCAGACAGATCAGTGAACTGCCCGGCTGCCGCATCAGCAAGGTGTGGGACCCTGACGAGGAACTGGCCAAGACCTGGGCGGAGCAGCTGGGCTGTGAAGCCGCTTCCGTGGAGGATATCCTGAACGATCCCTCCATCGAGGGCGTGATCATCTGCACCGCTACCAACGAGCATGCACCCATCCTCATCCGTGCCTGCGAAAGCGGCAAGGCCGTCTTTACCGAGAAGGTGCTTACCCTCACCACCGCCGAAGCTGAGCAGGTGCGTGAAGCCGTCAAGGCCAACAACACGCGCTTTGCCATCTCCTTCCCCCATCATGCCGACCCCGGCACGCAGTTTGCCCTTGAAGCCGCCAAAAGCGGAAAGCTGGGTACCATCAACTACGCCCGCGTACGCAAGTCCCACAACGGCTCGCTCGCCGATTGGCTGCCGCCTCATTTCTATGACGCCGAAGCCTGCGGCGGCGGTGCGATGATCGACCTTGGCGCGCATCCCATGTACCTGCTGTGCGCGCTGCTGGGCGACCCCGTAAGCGTCAAATCCGCCTTTACCAAGGTAACGGGCCGTGAAGTGGAAGATAACGCCGTAAGCCTGCTCGAGTTTGAAAACGGCGCAGTCGGCGTTTCGGAAACGAGCTTTGTATCCGTCAACTTCCCGCTCACCATTGAACTGGGCGGTACCAAGGGCGGTTTGCTCTGCCGCAACAATCAGGTCAGCTGGTGCTGCCCCGAAACGGATAACCAGTGGGTAAACGTAGAACAGCTGCCCGAAAAGCTGCCCTATCCCATTGCGCAGTGGGCCTTTGCCGAAAAGCCTGAGGACATCTGCCCCGACTTTGACATCGACGCTGCCGTACGCCTGACCCGCGTGATGGAAGCTGCCTACAAGCAGTACAAATAAGCACGAAACGAGCCGTCGGCACATGCCGGCGGCTTTTTTATGTACCCGGCAGTTTGCCGGGCGGAGGCGTTCAGCAGCCGCTGCGGCTGCAGCGGAACCAGTAGATGAGCAATGCGATGATGATCACAGCGATCACCACAGCAAAAACGATCACAGCGGCAAGCACGGGCAGGAAGGTTTCATAATTGACCGCGCCAACGATCACACCGATGGCCAGAGCAAGCAGCACGGCAAAAAAGCCAATTACCGTTTCGGCACAGGGAATACAGCGGCGTCCATTGCGATTGGGATTGCAGTTGCAGTTCATATTCACACCTCATTTCTTGGGCCTCCACTACAATGCTATGCCCAACCCCTCCTTATGTGTCAAAAACGCCCGATACCTCTTTTTTGGCATCGGGCGTTTGAACGAAAAGGTTTTATTTGCTCATGTATCTGGGCTTGATGTAATCAATGCTTGCCTTCAGGCTGTCCATGGGGTCGCCGGGGCATTCATCCTGCTCCACGCAGTAATACTTTACGCCGCCTTTGACCGCGGCAGCAATGACGCTGTCAAAATCGATGTTGCCATTGCCGATTTCGGTAATGATGGGCATAACGCCATCCTCGCCGGGAACAACGCCCATATCCTTCAAATGCAGGATATCGATACGGCCTGCCAGTTTTTCCACCCATGTGGTGGGGTTGCCGCCGCCGCGCTGCACCCAGTGCGTATCCAGACAGAAGGAAACCGTTTCGGGGTCAAAGCCCTCATACAGATAATCCATCATGGTCTTTTGACCGTCGATGCGCACAAACTCAAAATCGTGGTTGTGATACGTCAGCTTGAAGCCGTACGGCTTTACCTTTTGACCAAGGGTGTTGAATTGGTCGATAAAGCGCAGCACCGTATCTTTGTTTTCACGCATGGGGCGCGGCATATTGCCGATGCCCATCAGTTTTGTGTGCAGAATCTCGCTGTGCTTGCGCATGGCTTCGTCAATATCGGTAAGCATTTCATTGTAATCATAATGCGTACCCACGATTTCCAGACCGTGCTGCTGCGCAAGTTTGGCATAGGTTTGCATACCTACATTGCCAAAGCCTGCCGTCTGCACCTCGCTGTAGCCCATCTTTTTGAGTGCGGCAAACGTGCGGTCGAGCGTTTGCTCATTGGCATTTTCACCCGCATAGGCATCGCGGAAGGTATATGCCTGCACGCCCAGTTTTTCAAACATCATTCCAAACAGCTCCTTTTTTCCACGCGGGGAGTCAGCGTGTTCGCTGCCTTCATTATAGAACGTTTCCCGCCAAAAAGGAAGCGGGATATTGTCCTTGACAGCTGCTTTTGCCCTTTGTTATGATGAGAAAAAAAGAACGGAGGGCTCGTCCGTGGCATTTGTAATCGGCATCGCAGGAGGCACCGCCAGCGGCAAATCCACCCTGTGCGAAAAACTGGAAAACCAGCTTTCTCCCCTGCGCGTAACATCCATCCACATGGATACTTTTTTCAAATGGGGCGCTCTGCCCACCGCTGTTTCCCACATCAGCGGCAAAACATACGATGACTACAACAGCCCCGATACCGTCCGCTGGGACGATTTTCATCAGGCTTTTGAAGAAGCCGTCAACAGCGGCTGCGACGTTGTGCTGGTAGAAGGTCTGCTGGTTTTGTGGGATGAATACCTGCGCGGCAAGCTGGACGTGCGCGTATTTGTGGATTGTGCCGCGGATGAACGCATCGTGCGCCGCATCCGCCGTAACACCGCCCGCGGTTTCACGTTTGATGAGGTCGCTGAGTTTTATCTGGACATGGTACGCTTCCGTCACGAGCAGTATGTGGAGCCTACCAAGTGGACGGCGGACGTCATCGTCAACGGCAGCGGCTGCACCGATACGGTCTGCGATATGCTGGTTGCCCGCTGCAAAGCAAACAGCTGATTCAAAAAAAGGACGCGTTTTCATAACGCGTCCTTTTTTGATGCTTAAAAGCCGAAAACCTTGGCCAGCTCGGCATTGATGGCGGCGATTTCTTCCTCCGCCAGGGGCGTCAGGAATTCAACTTCACTCATGACCATATCGTTGCTGCCATCCACATAAGACCAGTAGCAATTGTACAGCAGATGCTGCGCGGTATAACGGTCAGTCAAATCGCCTTCGGGCCAGAACACGTTACCGTCAAAGTTCTTGTAATCGATCACATCACCGGTATCAAGGTCGATGACCATCACCTTGCTGCCGTTGCCGTAAATCATTTCCACATCTTCGCTCTGCGTGATTTGCACAAGCAGCGCGCGCATGGTCAGTTCCTTATTGTGCTTGATCAGATATTCATCCGCAGCAATGACCGTGCAGTTTTTGGGCAGATTCATGTTGGTGCGCACAGTCTCAAAAATGAGCTGCGCATTGCCCGTCAGCGTGCTTTCCGCCGCCGCGGGCAGCAGGCAGGCCGCAAGCATGCAAATTGTCAGTACCAGTACGATCCATTTTTTCATTGTTCTTTCGTCCTTCCTTATCCCTTGTAATCCTGCATACGTTCAAGCGTAGTGCAGATGGCCTCGATATTTTCCAGCGGCACGTCCGCTGCGCATTCCGCCACCAGCATCAAGCCGCCTTCGGGCATATACATGGCGCGGGTGCATTCCTCAATGTGTTCAGCGATCTGTTTGGGCGTCGCAAACGGAAACATCTGCCTGTCCAGATCAAGCTCGATGCAGATCTTGCCCTTGCATGTATCCACCAAATTTTGCAGCCCGTTTGCGCGGATCTGCGGGTTGAGCACATTGACGCCTGCTTCCTTCATATCCTTGATAACGGGCCATATGCAGCCGTCAGTGTGCATATACACCATTTTGCCCGCGCGGTGGACCACATCGTAGATGGCCTTATAAGCGGGTTTCATGTACTTGCGCCACGTATCGGGGCTGATGGGCAGCGAATGCTGCATGCCGTTATCATCGCCGAAAAAGATGATCTCCTGCTCGGGATTGTTTTTCACGGCGATTTCCGTCTGGCGGATGTTGTAATCGCGCACGATGTCGATCAGGCGCTGCAATTCCGGCGGTTCCTCGGCAAAGTCGATCATCAATTCTTCAAAGCCGCGCAGATCCATCAGTCGCAGATACATAAAGCCATGCGGCAGACCGATATCTTCCTTGGGCGCCTGCAGTTTCCACACATCCTCGCGCTCAGGCACAGGATGCCCCTTCACGATGGATTCATAGCCTTCCCTGATGTTTTCCCACACGCAGCCCCACGCATCGGTAAACGTGCCCGCATGATACGACGGCGGCGTAAAGTAGCGCACCTCCTCGGTATCCTGCACATTTTCAAACAGCTGCGGATGGCGCAGGCACAGCTTTTGCAAATCCTTTCCGTACTTTGCCCACGTAGCGGGCAGCAGGCTCACATGCACGGGGATCCTTTCAGGATGATTGTAAGTAACCGCCTTCATGTAATCGGTCACGGTGATGCACCTCCATGGTGGTTCAAAGTCAACGCTGCTCAGCACAAAGTAATTCCTGCACAAAGCAGGATACATATGTGATGCTCCTTTGATTGAAGAAGGAAAATTGAACTGTTGATATATATATTATATGACAAATACGGGGAAAGAGCAATCATTGACCAATACGGTTATACCTATTGCAACAGAAAAGAGTCTTTCGATTTTGTGAAAGACTCTTTTTGAACACAAAGGTTTTATTGACC
>JAZKYW010000053.1:0-1842 GCA_045612325.1 Candidatus Limiplasma sp.
GCCGGTCACGTTGGCCAGCAGGCCGATGGAGCGGTTGCCGGTGCTTTCGTCATCCTCGCCCAGATGGCCGAGGCAAACGATGAGCTCACAGCCGGCGGCTTCCAGCTCAGCAACCTGAGCCTGAGCGATGGCGAACATTTCCTCGCCCTGAGCGAAGGAGATGCCCTTTACCTTGTCGGGATGGGTCTTGGTCATGGTTTCGGGGGTATCCAGGCCGAAGAAGCCGACCTTGCCGATGGCGGTCTCATACACCTTGTTGGCGGGGAATACCAGGGTGCCGTCAGCAGCGCGGGTCAGGTTGGCGCAAATCACGGCGAACTCGGCGTTGGCCATGTTCTGCTCCATGTTGTCGCTGCCCCAGTCAAACTCGTGGTTGCCCAGAGTGGCCAGGTCGTAGCCGGCAGCATTCATGAAGGTGATGGCGTTGGCGCCGTAGCCCAGGTTGACCAGGGGAGTGCCCTGAGAGAAGTCGCCGGCGTCTACCAGCAGCACTTCAGCGCCCTGAGCCTGCAGGTTCTTCTTCAGCATAGCGATGCGGGCATAGCCGAAGGAAGCGTCATCGGATACGGCACGGCCGTGGATGTCATTGGTGTGCAGGATGACCAGCTTGCCTTCCAGAGCGCCTTCCGCCATGGCGGGAACGAACGCGCACAGCACCATAGCCAGAGCCAGCACGAGGGAAAGAATCTTTTTCATGGGGTTCTTCCGTCCTTTCGTTTTTGGAATTTTCCGACCTGCGATTTAACGCAGTTTCTTACATTTATCATAGCAGGGAAAACCCTGTTCGTCAATCCAAAGAAAGGCAAAAAACGTTGTTTTGCCTGTCAAACTTGACAGCCTGCCCGCGCAATGGTAATGTACAGATATCCTCTTTTCAAAGGAGTTTTTTTTCATGCAAAAGACCGATCCGCGCTACGCAGCGTATGCCGCCATCCTGCGCAGCCACCTGCGCCCCGCCATGGGCTGCACCGAGCCCATCGCCATTGCCTATGCGGCCGCCGTCGCCCGCCGCGCGCTGGGCTGCGTGCCCGAAAAGGCGCAGGTATGGACAAGCGGCAATATCATTAAAAACGCGATGGCTGTTACCGTACCCAACACCGACGGACGCAAGGGCATCGACGCCGCGTGCGCCGCTGGCCTCATCGCGGGCGACCCCTACCGCGAGCTGCAGGTCATTGCCGGCGTAACGCCCGAGCAGCGCGGAGAGATCGCCGAATATCTGGGCCGCAAGTGCATCACGGTCAGCCTCAAGCCCGATGCTCGCCTATTTGACATCCTTGTGGAGGTGGAAGGCGAAGGGCGTCATGTATCCGCCCGCATTGCCGACCGCCACACCAACGTGGTGGATGTCATCCGCGACGGCGAAACCCTGCATCACCGCGAGCTGGACGCCGAGGAAACAGGCAAGAACGTGGACGAAGGGCTTTTGAGCATCGAAGGCATTTTTGATTTTGCCAACACCTGCGATCTGGAGGATGTGCGCCCCGTCATCGAACGGCAGATCGCCTGCAACACCGCCATCGCCGAAGAAGGCCTCAGCGGACGCTGGGGCGCGGCTGTGGGCAAGGTGCTTCTGGACAGCTACGGCACGGCTGACGTGCGCATCCGCGCCAAGGCCTATGCCGCCGCAGGCTCGGACGCGCGTATGAGCGGCTGCGAAATGCCCGTCACCATCAACTCCGGCAGCGGCAACCAGGGCATCACGGTCTCGCTGCCTGTGATCGAATACGCCAAAGAGCTTGGCTCCACGCAGGAGCAGCTGTACCGCGCGCTGGTCATGGCCAACCTCACCGCCATCCGTCAGAAGGCGCTCATCGGCACGCTGTCGGCCTACTGCGGCGC
>JAZKYW010000054.1:0-12299 GCA_045612325.1 Candidatus Limiplasma sp.
CCTATGGTGATGCCGCCATCGCGGCTATGGGCGTTGTGCAGCGTGTGACAATGTTCGGCGCTTCCGCAATGCTGGGCTTTGGCCAGGGTTTCCAGCCCGTATGCGGCTTCAACTACGGCGCAAAGCTGTACAGCCGCGTGCTCAAGGCATTCTGGTTCAGCGTGCGTTTCTGCTTCTGCGTGCTGCTTGTGCTGTCTTTGATCGTTGGCATCTTTGCACCGCAAATCGTTGGCCTGTTCCTTGCCAATGATGCGGAAGTACAGCGCATCGGCGCTCTGGCGCTGCGCCTGCAGTGCATCTGCCTGCCGCTTTTCTCCTTCAACTGCATGGCAAACATGATGCTGCAGACCATGGGCATCGCTGGCCGCGCAACGCTGCTTGCGGTATCCCGTCAGGGCCTGTTCTTCATCCCTGCGGTGCTGGGCCTTGAAAAGCTCATCGGCCTTTTGGGCGTACAGGCTGCTCAGCCCATCTCCGACCTGTTTTCCTTCGCTTTGTCCATCCCCGTCACGGCTTCCGTGCTCAGGGACCTGAAAAACAAGGCGGACGGCGAAACTTCCGTCGAAAAGATCTGATTTTGCATACCTTTCCCCTCCCCTGCCGTTTGTATGTTTAGACGGCAAGGGAGGGGTTTTTGATTGTGTTTCAACTATTGCATACAGTTTGATTGACATCATATTTCTTGAAATGGTATAATAAAAATGGTGTGCTTTATACGCTGCCTGCACACCGGGAAGTACTTTGAGGAGGGAAATCCCGTGAAAAAGATCATGAGTCTGCTGTTGGCTGCTGCGCTGCTGATGACCTGCGCAACCGCTTTTGCCGCAAAGAAGACGACTACCCAGAACAACTACACCATGGCTACCGAGGGCTATGTGGTGCTGCAGAACGACGCAGACCGCAAAATCGCTCCCCAGGAAGGCGAGCTTGAGATCAATCCCCTGATCGAAGGCGAAAGCCCCACCACCGGTATGCCTTACGATACCGACGCCCGCTACATGCCCATCATCGTGCAGATCAGCAACTCCGAAGCCACTGAGACCATCGAAGGCGGCCTTACCTATACTTCCGCCGAAAAGCTGGCCCGCGGCCTCGAGCTTGACCGTGCCGATACCAAGGACAAGAAGGTCAGCTCCGCCGGCATCGGCGCCCGCTCTCCCTGGGGCGGTCAGTACGCTGACATCGTGTACGAGGGCATCCTCTACCGCGACGGCGTTACCCGTATCTCCTTTGTTTACAGCGACGCTCTGGCTGACGAGATGGAACTGACCGCCGGCCCCGTGCGTTCTGCCCGTCTGGGCCACGTAAGACTGCGTGAAGAGTGGCAGGGCGGCATCGCCTTCTGCGGCGGCCCCAAGGCTGAATCCAACAACGTTATCGCCATGTTCAAGGAACTGGGCGCTACCGCCAAGGGCGTTGTATTCGACGTTGAGACCAGCCTGAAGAAGGGCCTGTTCAACCACCGCGTCAAGGGCGTTCTGGCCCCCGACAACCTGAGCGTTGACGCTTACGGCCTGCAGACCCTTATCCCCGAGGAGACCGTCGCCGTTCCCCATCCCTTCCTGTTTACCGATGTAAGCCCCTATACCGATGACTACGAGCTGGCTTACTCCATCAACCTGGACTGGGGTCACGAGACCTGGATCTCCCACTTCGTGTACGACGCTGAAAACAACCTCTACCTGCGCTACAGCGGCGAGGCTCCCTACATGACCTTCTCTGCTGCCGATGACCGCGAGGAAGACAACATGGAGCAGCTCTCCTTCAGCAACGTCATCATCCAGCGCGTAGAGTACAAGTACGTCAACAACAACCGCATCATGCCCGATATGCAGAGCATCGGCAAGGGCAATGCTGATATCTTTATCGGTGGCCGCTACATCCCCGGCTACTGGGTACGCGAGTCCCTCGAAAGCCCCACCGTGTTCTTTGACGACCAGGGCTACGAGATTCAGCTCACCCGCGGCAAGACCTTTATCGCCCACTTCCCGCCCGAGGCTCTGCTGACCTACGCCAACTAAACAATACTGGAACACCCGCTTCTTTCTTGAAGAAGCGGGTGTTTTTTAGTAGTTGTATTCGATGACCTGCTGGTAGGAGCGGTATGTGCTCTTGTGCAAAAGCTCGCGGCTCGTTTCCACGCCGTCCTTATACCATACCTTGTAGGTTTCCACAACATAGCCTGTACGGGCTTTGACGGTGGTTTCGCTGGTGCCGTAGGGCAGCTCGGGATTATACTCGTACTTGGGCTCAGAGGGTGGTTTGGTGGTCTGTACGACCTTGGATTCAAGGTCGATCTTCACGCCGTCCCCCAAAGACAAGCCCCAAATCTCGGCACTCATCTTTCTGTCCTTGTAATAGGTGATCAGGAAGATGGGGCTGTCGGTATTGTTGGTGAACTTGAAATCCAGATTGGGCCAGTTGACCGTAGCATCCTCGCCGATATTGACATAGGAGCTGGGCCACGCGTGCGGGCTGCGGGAGGTGATCTCCAAATCAGCGCGGGCAACGGCATTGAAAATGGTGGAGGATACCTGACAGATACCGCCGCCGACTTCCTCAATGCTCTGGCCCGCAGCGATCGCGCCTGCGGATTTGTAACCCTTGGCGGTGGTGCGCTGACCCGTGGCTTCATTGAAGCTGAACGTTTGACCCGGCATAAGCGCCGTGCCGTTAATGGCCTCGCAAGCCAAACGGATGTTGGTATTTCGGTTGGATTCACCCGTGGTGTTGGTCGTGTAGGCGGCGATGAGCGTAAAGCGCTCCGTAAGCTCCGCTGTGGTCACGGAAGGCTCGGTAATAATGGGTGCCGCCGTGACCGTAACGCCCGTCTCCCAGCGGTCAATGGCCGCAATGATGCGCTCATACAGCGCGTCCGGGTCAAGCGTTACGCCCGCCTGAGACTGGGTGAACGTGAACGTACGGGTGTTGTAATCAAAGCTTTGGATCTGCGCATTGACGGGCTCACGCGTGACATATGCGTTGATCTCGTCAACGATGCGGCGCACAGCAGCCTTGTCATATGTGACCGTGGTGGTCAGATTGACGCCGCTCTGCCTGAGACCGACCGCCGTATCCGCTCGCTCGCGAAAGGGCGTGCGCATCGTGGTTTGGATCTCAGTGGTGTTCTGACGGCCGATGGCATACGCTTTTTCAAGCACATTGCCCAAATCGCGCACAGCGGGCACGTTGGAAGGATCCAGCGTCCACGTCTTGTTGCCGATGGCCACCGTCACAGAAAACGCGTTTTCAAGCGACGCCTGCTGATCGTTGGTCAGCAGCGCGCGGGCTTCCTCAACGGTCATATCGCCCACATGCACGCCGTCAATAAAGATGCCGGGGTAGATGACGTCGCGGTCCATATAAGCGCGGTATTGCTTGTACGTGGTCACGATCTCGGGATCGTAGCGCAGCAGTTCGCCGTTGATGAAGGCATAGTTGCCGAAATCTCGCCAGAAATAGCCGGCAAGCTGGGGCATCATCATCACGCCCAGCACAAGGATACCTGCCAGGCTCAGGCAGATAACAGCCACATAGCCGTATGCACGCCAGCCTCCGCGGCGCTTTTTGCGCTTGGACGCTGCAGGCGCGGGAGCAGGTCGGGGCTGCCTCGGCGGCTGCGCGGGGGGCATTCTGACAGGCGCGATGGGCTGGTTCCATGACGGCTCGTCATCGTATATAAAATCATCCAAGGCATCATCGGGCTGCTCCGCCGCATACCCCGGCTGCTGCGTTGGCTGCAGCCGCCTGGGGGCGATATAGCCATCCTGTGTGCCGTAACGATCCGCCGCCATTGCGACGCCTCCTTGCAAAAACTGTTATACCGCTCAATCGTGATGGAGCATGCGGTAGCTGAGCACCTGCAGGCCCTCATCCAAATGAACGTTTACCGTAGCCGCATCACGCGGCAGCTTCAAATCCAGCGGCGCAAAGTTCCAGAAACCGCGCACGCCGTATTCATACAAACGGTCCGCCATTTCCTGCGCGCACTTTACGGGCAGCGCCAGAACAGCGATATCTACAGTATTCTCATCCAAATAACGTTTGACGCACTCAACATCCTGCACCGTGTGCGGACCAATTTCTGTACCGATTTTGGAAGGATTTGCATCAAAGATGGCAACCGTTTCAAAGCCGTTGCGCGGGAAGGAATCCGCCAGCGCCACCGCACTGCCGATGTTGCCTGCACCAAGAATGATCATCCTGTGCGGCTGGTCAACGCCCATGATGCGGCCGATGTGCTGACGCAGCTCTCTTACGCTGTAGCCATAGCCCTGACGGCCGAAACCGCCGAAACAATTGATATCCTGACGAATCTGAGATGCAGTGAAACCCATCCTGTCGCCCAAACCCTGAGAAGAGATTTGATGAATGCCTTCATTTTCAAGCTCTTTCAGGTGACGGTAATACGCGGGCAAACGCTTCACGACCGCTTCAGATACATAACCTGCCATAAGGAACCCCCTCAAAACGCAAATATCTGCCGTGCAGACCACGCGGAAACGGGCAACGCAAAAAAGCCCATTTTTTTTCATTATATCATGTCTGGCAAAAAATCACAAGAAAAGCGACAAAAAACAGCCGCGGTAGATACCGCAGCTGTTTGTATGCTGTAATCAGCCCTGCTGTTTGAGCGTGATGACTACGTGACGGTTGGGCTCCTCACCTTCGGAGTGAGTGGTCACGGCGTCATTCTGCTGCAGCGCGCTGTGCAGAATACGGCGCTCGTAGGGATTCATGGGCTCCATGACCACCTTGCGGCCGGTCTTGATGGCACGGTTGGCCATGCGATTGGCCAGACGGCGCAGAGCCTCTTCGCGCTTGGCGCGATAGTTTTCGGTATCGAGGGTCACGCGGGTGTAACCTTCCTGACCGCGGTTGACATACAGGCTGGTCAGGTACTGCAGAGCGTCGAGGGTCTCGCCGCGGCGGCCGATGAGGATGCCCAGCGTATCGCCAAACATATCAACGCGCACATTGCCCTCTTCATCCTGACGGGCATTTACGCTTACGTTAACGCCCATGCGGCTGGTCAGGCCCAGCAGGAACTCCTGCGCCTTGCCTTCGGGCGTTTCGGGGTTGCACAGCACGGTCTCGGGTACCTGCTCGGCAGCGGGCTCCTGAGCGGCTTCTTCCTTGACGGGCTCAGCCTTGGGCTGCTTGGCGGGCTTTTCGGCCTTGGGCTTGCTTTCGCCTTCGGTCTTGGCCTTCTTGCGGGCGGGCTTCTTCTCGGCGGTTTCGGCGGCCTTGGTCGCGTCTTCCAGCTTCAGCTCGCTCAGTACGTCTTCGGTCTGTTCAACCTCTTCACGCAGGGTCAGACGAACAACGAACGGCTTGCTGCCGATACCAAGGAAACCCTTGGTGCCTTCTTCCACGGTCTCGATGGTAACATCGGCGATGGAAGCTTCCAGCTTTTCCAAACCCAGAGTAACTGCTTCTTCGTACGTCTTAGCGCTGATTTCTACAGAACTCATTTCAGGTTATCCTCCTTCTTGATAGCCTTCTCCTTCTTTTCCATGTTCTCAAATACCTTGTTCAGTACAACGCTCTGAACGCCGGCAAACACGTTGGAGATGACCCAGTACAGAGAGAACAGCGCGTTCTGGCTGGCACAAATCCACAGAGAGAACAGAGGGAAGAAATACTTCATGAACTGACCGTTGCTGTTGTTCTGACCGTTGGCAGCGGGCTGGGGCTGGGTCAGGGTCATCAGGTACTGAGTAACAGCAGACAGCACAGGCAGGATGAACAGACCGTTGCCTTCGGCATATACGCTCAGCTGGGTGATGAGCAGGTTCACGCTGGGCATGAAGCTCCACAGCTGGGTCTTTTCGGCATAAATGGGCAGGGTCTGCAGCGCAGCGAACATGGTCTCGCTGGAAACGGTGGTGGCGTCAATGCCATGAACGGCGAGCGCAGCCACATATTCGGGGCTGAGGCCGGCAAAAACTTCCTGCCACAGTTCGGGCTTGATCATGGCAAGGCCGGTCTGGTTGGCGATAACGGTGGTGAAGGGGCTGTCGGGCATCCAGATGTTCTTGATCCACAGGAAGCCGCGGAACTCGGTGGTGCCGGTGGCCAGCAGCTCGTAGCACTGCTCGGCGAGCTGGGTGTTGGCAACGTTGCGCAGAGCGCCCCACATGAACCACAGAACGACCATGCTGGCGATCATGGGCAGGCAGCCGCTCATGGGGCTTACACCCTCCTTGCGGTACAGCTCAGCCATCTTCTGGTTCAGCTTTTCCTTGTCGTTGGCATACTTCTTCTGCAGACGCTGCATTTCGGGCTGGATGAGCGCAGTCTTGCGCATACCCTTGCGGCTCTTGAAATCAAGGGGCAGCAGCAGCATCTTAACAAGCAGAGTGAAAAGAATAATCGAAACACCGTAATCATTGATCACGGAATTGATACCGTAAATAATTTTGGTCAGAAGTGCGGTCATGGAAAATCAATCTCTCCTTAAGGTGGTCGACGGGTCCTCCGGCACAGGGTCATATCCGCCCTTGCAGAACGGATGACAGCGCAAAAGCCGTCTGAATGCAAGCCAGCCGCCCTTGAGAGCGCCAAAACGCTCGATCGCTGTATAGGCATACTGCGAACAGGTCGGCTGAAAACGGCAGGCAGGCGGCGTGTGTACGCTGATATTGCGCTGATAGAATCGGATCAGCTTGAGAAAAAGTGTTTTCATCTGGCTGTATCACTCGTCTTGTGACTTTGCGCAGAACCGGCATGTTCTGCAGCGGGTTTGTTGGCCTCCACCTTGCGCAGCAGATAATGCACGCGGGCATTCAGCTCCTGAAAGCTGAGCTCTGCAGCGGCGGGACGCGCCACAAACACGTAAAGACCGCTCCGCAGCTGCGCCAGCAGCGGGCGAACGGTTTCGCGCAGCCTGCGCTTGGTGCGGTTGCGCACCACGGCTACGCCAACTTTTTTGCTTACGGAAAAGCCTACGCGCTTTTCCTTGCTGCGGACGTACAGCAGGGTCATCTCTTTACAGGATGCCTTTTTGCCGCGGCGGTAGACGTATGCGAACTGCCTGTTCTGGCTCAATCGGTTCTGCCTTTGCACCGCTGTCATCGTCCTTTCCGGTGGGTTGCTGCTTTATATGCGTGTATCGGAAAAGCCCGTACCCACTTCACCCGATACAGAAATGGGGCGGGCTTTTCCAATCACACGCTATGTAAGCAATCGTCTTTCGCAATTAGGCGCTGAGCACCTTGCGGCCACGACGACGGCGGGCGGCCAGCACGCGGCGGCCATTCTTGGTGGACATACGGGCACGGAAGCCGTGCACCTTGCTGCGCTGACGCTTCTTGGGCTGATAGGTACGGAACATTTGCGAACACTCCTTGCAAGTTTCTATGTATGGCGTTGCGCGTTGCGCGTGCTCAGTCGCAACACGCAGGATACCACAAACCAACCACTCTATTATAGCTTTACCACATATAAATGTCAAGCAAATACACAAGTTTTCCAACGTTTTTTTACGTTTATGCAGCCTCTTCGCGGGTAACTTTTTTGACCCAGCGGTAGCTGTTGACCTGCCATACCGCCACCAGACACTTGGTCAGCTGGTCGGATTTCAGGAAGAAGAAAACCCACACAGGGTCCATCTTCCACACATAGGCAGCCAGTGCGCTGATGGGGATGACGATGAGCCACTGGAAGATCATATCGTTGTAAAAAACAAATTTGGTGTTGCCGCCGCCGCGCACGATGCCCGTCAGACATGCCGCCTGATAGGCCGTGCCGATGATTGTGATGCACAGCACATTCATGAAGCTGCGCGCCATACTGAGCGCCTCGGGCGTTACCGCATAAGCCGAAAGCACGACTTCCCTGCAGGCAAACAGGATCAGGCTTGAAGCCAGACCCACGGCAAGGAACATCATTTGCAGCGAGTTTACATACCCCTTCAGCTTGTCAAGGTCTCCGCCGCCAACGGCTTTGCCCACCAGCACGCCTGCCGCGCTGGAAAGGCCGTAGCACATGACGGATACCACCTGGAACAGCGAGTTGGCAATGGAGTTGGCTGCAATGGCGGACGAGCCCATATGGCCCAGAATGCTCGTCTGCATGGTCATGGCGATGCCCCAGTTTGCGCCGGAGCACACCACGGGCAGTGCCACTTTGATGTAATCCTTCACCATCAGGCGGTCAAGGCAGAAGAACTCCCTGATCTTGACCCCCAGCTTTTTGTCGATGGCATAGGTGTACACCGCAGTCACGCTGAACTCTGCGATGCGGGCCATGAGCGTTGCAACTGCAGCGCCTGCCGCGCCCATGCGGGGCAGACCGAAATGACCGAAGATGAGCGCATAGTTGAGCACCACGTTGACGATCACGCCCGTCAGCGAGGATACCATGCCCACGCGCACATTCTCAATGCTGCGCTGCGCGGAGTTGAGCACCATGCCCGCGGCAAAGAACAGATAGCTGAAGCTGACGATGCGCATGTATTTTGCGCCTTCGCCGATCGCCGCTGCATCAGAGGTGAGCAGGCCGAGCAGTTTCTCGGGCATCACCTGTGCCGCAACCAGAAAACCAAGCGCGATCAGCAGGGCAAAATCCAGCGCGATAGCCATTACGCGGCGGATGGGCTGCACCTTGCGCGCACCCCAGTACTGCGCCGCCAGCACCGCCATGCCTTCACCCGCGCCGTTGACCACCATCTGCAAAAGAAACTGGATCTGGTTTGCCAGCGCAATGCCGCTGAGCGCATCCTGCGAGTACGCGCCGATCATGATGTTATCCACCAGACCGACAAAGCAGACGATCACGTTCTGCAGCGCGATATAGCCGCTGAGCTTAACGGCCCGGCGGTAAAAGTCCCTGTCTTTGCAAAGGATCATACCGTGTCATCCTCTCTGCATCCTCAAGGCAGGGATGCACCCTGCCCGTGTCGAAACATTCATAGACTCTCTCTGCGTATAGGAAGTGGATTATGAAGCCTGCTGTTTTGGCGCAGCGTATCGCGCCGATGGTATCCAAGCTGCGCTGTCCGCGCTGCCGTGCCGCCTTTGCCCTGACCGAGCAAAGCCTGATTTGCGAAAACCGCCACTGTTTTGACCTGAGCCGCCGCGGATATATCAATCTTGCGCCGTCTCACGACCAGGGCGCGGAAAAATATGACGCCGAGCTTTTCGACAGCCGCCGCATGGTATTTGAGCACGGCTTTTATCAGCCCGTGACCGAAGCCATCGCCCGCATGCTGCCCAAGGAGCCCGCGCTTGTTCTGGACGCCGGCTGCGGTGAAGGCTTTTACGCCCGCCTCTTTGCCGCGCAGTTCCCTCAGTCGCGCTTTGTCGGATTGGATATCAGCCGCGACGCCATCACCGCTGCCGCGCGTGCGCAGTCCCCTGCCGATTGGCTGGTGGCTGACCTGAAGCACCTGCCCTTTGCCGACGGTGCGGCAGATGTGCTTCTGGACGTGCTCACGCCCGCCGATTACGCCGAGTTTGCGCGCGTGCTCAAGCCCGATGGCCTGATGATCAAAGTGGTGCCCGGCACGGATTATCTGTGCGAAGTACGCAAGGCTGTTTCTCCGTGGCTGCGCAGCGGCGAAACCTATGACAACGCCCGTGTCATCACCCACATGAAGGAGCATGTGGATGTCACCGAAGAACAGGAGGTGCGCGTGACCCGCGCGCTTACCGCGGAGGAATCCCGTGCTTTCCTGCGCATGACGCCCATGACCTTCTCTGTACCCGGCGAAGTGCTGGATACGCTCTCGCTTGATGAGATCACCGTGCACATGCACGTTTTTGCCTGCCGCATGAAGGGCTGACCCCTTCACGAAACATACAAAGAAAGCCGCTCAGACATTGCTGAGCGGCTTTTCTCTATGGCGTTAGCGCGGATCACTCGCCGAGAAAGTCTTCGCTGTCCAGCAGAGTCTTGTACTTCTCGATCAGCGTCTTGAAGCCCTTCTTGTATTCCGCAACACTGCTGCGCAGGGCGCCCATCTGAGCGGTCAGGGTCTCCTGCTCGGTCTTGGCGTTTTCCACGATCTTGGCGGCCTCTTCCTTGGCCTCGTCAATGATGCCCTGAGCCTTGTTCTTGGCGTTTTCCACAGCCTCATCGGCAAGGCGCTGAGCGCTGAGCAGGATGCCTTCCAGCATGTGGGTATTCAGAGAGGCAGACTCGCTCTTGGCAACAACGGGAGCGGGAACTTCGGCATTTGCCTTGGCAGCCTTCGCTTCCATCTGAGCCTGTTCCAGCTTCTTTTCCAGCGCCTGGATATGCTCGGCCATGTTGGCCATTTCATCGCAAATCTCGTCCAGGAAGCGGTCTACATCGTCACAATCATATCCGCCGCCCTTAACCGCAAACTCCTTGTCGTAGATATCGTCGATCGTCAATGCCATCTTCGTCAAACCCCTTTCGTTTATGTACGTTTTCTTTTGGTACCGTATTTTGTCAGCCTGAGAGGCAGACGTCCTTTTTTGGTGGGCGCACCCACTTCCTCAACGACCAGACGGCCGTATCCGCGCACGGAAATGGCGTCGCCTTCCTGCACGCGTGCATCGGTGCGCTCATTGGGCAGATGCCGCAGTTTGACATGCCCTGCGGCGATCAATTCCGCCGCGTCGCCGCGGGAAAGGTGAAAGCCCGCAGCCACTACCGCATCCAGCCTGAGGCTGTGCACGGTATCATGCAGTTCTTCGCCGACAGGCGGCTCAAGCTGCGGCCATTCATCAAGCATACGCACCTGCAGTCTGACCCTGCCCGCGCTCAAAAGCGTTTGGGAGATATGCTCCGCCATCTGCCTTTCGGCAAAGAGATAGCCTTTCTCCTCCGTCAGTACGATATCGCCCATGCAGGACCGCTTGATGCCCAGCCCCATCGCACTGCCCAGCACATCACGGTGTCCGGGCGCGGACTGATGCGGCCACGTCATTTCAAGCGCCGTCAGAGGAAACTCCTGCGGCTCTTCATCATCCCAAAAACAGGCGATGCAGCGCTCTGCATCCTCATAGCCGCCCTGCAGCGACAGATTGACGCGCTGCCTGTTGGCGGATGCCTGCGCCCACTGCGCCTCCGCAGGGGACAGAAAAGCCGTAAAACACGGGATGCCGCTGCGCGCCGTACGCGCTGCAAGCTCATCCAGCCTGCGCATCACCTGCGCCTGATCATCCTCGCCGCGCATCAGAGCACCTGCCCAAGCCTGCTGACGATGCTCATCGCAATATCGATCAACAGCCACAAAACAAGCGGCGAAAGATCCAGCGGAGAGTTCATCAGCGAGGGAAAGCAACGGTACAGCAGGCTTCTGATGGGACGCAAAACGCGCTCCATGTAGTACGATGCCTTGCGGTACAGTTCATGCTGCGGCATGACATAGCTCATGACGCAATAAATGATCAACGCAATGTTCGCAAGCCTGAGAAGCCTTGCGATCACAACCAGCAAAAGCCCGATCATTTCTCCAGCTCCTTACTGCTGTGCGTTCTGGTAACGGCCGGCGGCGGCAACGGGCTGATACATGCCGGTGGCGTTGCCTGCCATCACGCTGCCGAAACCGGACGGAGGACGCTGACCGCTCTGCGCCTGAAAGCGAGTGGTGAAAGCGCCGCCCGTGGGCTGCTGCACCTCTTCGGCGGGCATCTGCTGAGCAAAGCCCTGCTGGTCGGGCGCAGCGGTGAACTTCTGCATGGCAGAATCCAGCACCACCCTTACAGAGGGAGAAGAGATGAGATAAATGCCGCGGGGAGAGATCTTGTTAAGCGCGCAGCCAAGCGTATAGGCAGCGCCGGAAAGCATATCCACGCAGCGCTGACGCTCGCTGTCGGAGGCGATAAACTCCATATTGAGGAACACGGAGGCATTGGACTTGATGTAGGCGATCACGTCCTTGCACTCCTGACGGCTGCGCAGAAGCACCACATACTCCACATGCGCATAGACGGAGCCATCCGTGCTCTGCTGCATGCCGGGGAACTGCACCACGTTGCCGTTGTTCTGCTGATAAGCCTGCTGCTGAGCGGGCGCGGGCTGCTGATAGGCGGCCTGCTCGCGCTGCTGCACGGGCTGCTGATACTGCTGTTGCTGTACAGGCTGCTGATACTGCTGTTGCTGCTGCATCTGCGCCTCGCGCTCAAGGTCGTCACGGCTGCGGTAGGGTACGCGTCCGCCGTACTTGCCTTCGCCGCGCATGAAAGGATCGATCGGCTCGCGCACGGAAGGCTCCTGTTCGGCTGCCTCCACGGCTTCTTCCTGCTCGATTTCCTCTTCGTCCTCACCGCGGATGAAGCGTTCGCTTTTTTCCTTGAGCCAGTTTGCAATATTTTTCAAAAAAA
>JAZKYW010000055.1:0-12673 GCA_045612325.1 Candidatus Limiplasma sp.
CCATTGGTCCTCTTGGGAAATATCATACCAATAGCTCAACCCGAGCTGCCCCGTGATGGTTTTGCAGTAGCCGTTATGAAAAGTGCGGCTTAAGCGCGAAAGGGTTGCTTCATTGGAGCAGCAAACCATCCGCTCATCTTCCATCACTTCAAAGCGCACGGCAGCCTTTTGCGGGATGTAGCTCATATTGCTTAAGCCGTAATGCCACACGATGACCGCCAGATGATTCTCCCCCACCGTGCAATGCTGCGTCAGGTCGATACTGTCATACACCTTGTAACAGGGATAATCGGGATACTGTCCCGAAGTCACCCATTTCCCGTTTACATAAACCGCGTAATCGCTGTCAGCTGAAATATGCAGCAAAACGGGCTTGCCCTTAAAAACAAAGGGCTGATAAAACTCGGCATACAGGTCCTTGCCCGCAGGGGTATCGGGCCATATCCAGCGTGATGTTTGATTCATATCCATGCCTCCGAAGGCTTTTTCACAGTGTAACACAGTTGGCGGAATCGGCGCAATCAAAAAAGAGAGCCGTTTGGCTCTCTTTTTGTATTGGTTTTTAGAAGCGCAGGCTCAGGCAACTCAGACCGCCGTCGATCTTGCGGAACTCGGAGGTATCCACCAGCAGCACGGGGTAGCCCAGACCTTCCACAGCAGCCTTCACAGCGGGGAAGCCTTCGGGCACGATCACGGTGCCGTTTACCCAGATGCAGTTGGCAGCGTAAGCTTCCTCCTCGGGGATCTGGGTCTTGTTGTACTGGTCGAACTCCTTCTTCTCAACAAACTCGCCGGAAACCAGCATGTTGTTGTTCTCGAGGTAGTTAACGCCGGTCTTGAGGTGCAGCACCTTCTCCAGAGAGACGGTCCCGCACTTGAAGCCGTAGCTTTCCAGGATGGCAGCAAACTGACGGATACCTTCCTCATTGGTACGGGCGGACAGGCCGGCATAGAAAGTATCGCCAACCATCATCACGTCGCCGCCTTCCAGCGTGCCGGGATTCTGGATGAAGTGGATGTTCTCCTTGGCGAAGAACTTCTCCAGCACGGGAACGATGGCAGCGGTCTCACCGTTGCGGGTAGCAGCGCCGGGGTTGGTAACGATGGCGCACTTGCGGGTGAGCACGGCAACGTCTTCCACGAAGCAGGAGTCGGGATAGTTGTTGTCAGCAGGCAGCACGGTCACTTCCACGCCGCACTTCTTGAGGGCTTCGATGTAGGAAGCATGCTGCTCCAGAGCCTTCTCATAGATGGGCTTGCCCAGTTCGGGAGCAGAGGTGATACCGTCGCAAACAGAGGGACAGGGAGTCTTGACGATGACATTCTTAAACATGGGTCGTATTCCTCGCGTTTCTATGGTAAGTGATAAAATTACAGAACCTTGGACAGGAATTCCTTCAGGCGGGGATGCTGGGGATTGCTGAAGAACTCCTGAGGCTCATTCTGCTCCTTGATCTCGCCCTCATCCATGAACAGGATGCGGGTGCCTACTTCACGGGCAAAGCCCATTTCGTGGGTAACGATGACCATGGTCATGCCGGTATCCGCCAGCTGACGGATGAGTTCCAGTACTTCGCCGACCATTTCGGGGTCCAGAGCGGAGGTGGGCTCGTCAAAGAGCATGACCTTGGGCTCCATCGCCAGGGCTCGCACGATGGCAACGCGCTGCTTCTGACCGCCGGACAGCATGGCGGGATAGGTGTTGGCCTTATCCGCCAGACCGATGCGCTCCAGAAGAGCCATAGCCTTCTTGTTGGCCTCTTCCTTGGTCTGCAGCTTGTGGTACACAGGCGCAAGGGTGATGTTTTCCAGAATGGTCTTATGAGGGAAGAGGTTGAAATGCTGGAACACCATGCCCATGTGGCAGCGGGTCTTATCCAGATTGGTATCGGGAGAGGTCAAATCGATGCCTTCGAAAATGACGGAACCCTGGTCGGGCTCTTCCAGCAGGTTGAGGCAGCGCAGCAGAGTGCTCTTGCCGGAACCGGAAGCGCCGATGAGTACTACGCGCTCGCCCTCTTCGATGTTTTCGTTGATGCCGCGAAGCACCTTGAGCTTTCCGAAGCTCTTGTGCAGATTCTTAATGGCGATCACTCTGAGCCATCCTCCTTTCCATAGCAGATACGCCTGCGGACAGGCCCGCAACCAGAATGTAGTAAACAATGGCAACCGCGATCAGCGGGAAGTAGGGCGACAGCGTACGGCTGCGCACCAGGTCGCTGGCACGGGTAAGGTCGACCACGGAGATCAGACCGACGATGGAGGTTTCCTTAAGCACGGCAATACCTTCGTTGCACAGTGCGGGCAGGATGTTCTTGATGGCCTGAGGCAGAATGATCAGGCGCATGGTAGCCAGCTGGCTCAGACCCACGCTGCGGCCCGCTTCCATCTGACCGATATCAACGCTGTTGATACCGCCGCGGATAACTTCGGACACGTAAGCGCCGGAGTTGACGCCGAAGGCCACGCAGCAAACAACGATCTTATTGGGGAAGCCGGCCATGATGATGAAAGCCATAATGGTCAGCTGGATGGCAAGAGGCGTACCGCGCATAACGGATACGTAGAAGGTGAGCAGCTTATCCCAGGCGATGATCCACCAGCCCCAGAAGCCCTTCTTCTTTTTCTTGTGCTTAACGCTGTCTGCCAGATAATGGACCACGGACACCAGCACGCCGATGGCGATACCGATGAGAGCCGCCACGACGGTGATCAGGATGGTGTTCTTAAAACCCATCCAGAACATCTTCCAGCGGTTATCCGTGATGAAAGTACGCGTAAATTCCTTTACAAGGGTTTGCCAAAATTGCTCCATCGCGATCTCCTCTGTTATGGATAGACCATATTTATTTTAGGGGTGATACGCCACGCGCGGCAAAGGGTTTCCCCTTTGCCGCGTGTGGGCACACTATGCAATTATAGCACAAATCAGTTCAAAGCGGAAGCCAGTTCGCTGTGTTCAACCAGCCACTTGTCAACGGAACCGTCCTCGATGATGGTGGTGATGATCTCGTTGATCTTGGCTACGAACTCTTCGTCGCCCTTCTTCATGGCGATGCCCAGCTCTTCCAGTTCAGCGGGGCCGTCCTTGTAGCTTACGGGGAAGCACTTCAGGCCTTCGTTGACGGCAACGATGTTTTCAGCCAGCATGGTGTCGCAAACGATGGCGCCCAGCTCGCCGTTCTTCAGAGCCAGAGCAGCATCGGTGAGGAACTTGTACTGAGCAACGTTGGCGCCGGTGTTGGCCAGAGAGCCGAACATTACTTCGTCGCTTACGAGGAAGTCGCCGGTGGTGCCCAGGTGAACGCCGATGTTCACGCCGGCCAGGTCTTCCAGAACGGTGACCTTGTCATTGTCAGCCAGAACGATGATGTACTGCTGAGCGGTGGTGTAGGGAACGGAGAAATCCAGGGTCTCCTTGCGCTCCTCGGTGATGGTCATAGCAGAGAGAGCCATGTCAGCTTCATCATTGATGAGGTAGGTGGAGATGGAGTCGAAAGCAACGTTGATGATCTCCAGTTCAACGCCCAGCTGAGCAGCGATGTGCTTGGCGATCTCGATGTCAGCGCCGGCTACTTCGCCGTCAGCGCCGATGTACTCGAAGGGAGCCCAGGCAGCGTCGGTGCAGATGGTGATCTTGCCCTTGGACTGGATCTCAGCCAGCTTGCCTTCGGCAACGGCGGCGGACATGGTCATGAGCATCATAACGGCCAGGATCATAGCGATAATCTTCTTCATAGTGGTAACCTCCTGTTTCTTTGATTTCCTCAAAAGAAAGAATGCACATACTATATCACCTGCATAAATATTCGTCAAGCTTTTTTTGATTGTGTATGCCATTTTTACATTTTGCCCAAATTTTCAGCCTTTTTATCTGTATTTCGGTCATATAGCTTGTGTTTTTTGTGAAACAAATGTCCTGATTATACATTTATATATGCATATTTTCTTTGTTTATGCATTTCTGTCATACACAAAGTAGTGTTTGTACTGCTTTCCGTCTTGTGTTTTTAGTGTATTTGCACTTTCGGCAAAACCCATCGCCTGCAACGCTGCCCTGCGCGCAGCGGCTTCCGGAATGGCTTTGGTGGTTATGGTATCGCACTCAAAAAGCCCGCAGCAATGTTCCTTTATAATAGAAAGAACAGACATGATCTCCTGCGTCTGCTCATAGTCGCTGCGCAGGTCGAGCCTCAGAAGTGCGGTATCGGTAAAGGCGTCCTCTGCTTCCCTTCTGAATACCTCAGCCGTACCGACCGCCTCACCGGTTTGACGGTCGATGATGCTCCAGCGCACAAAGAATTTTTCTCTATAAGAAAAGAACCAGAATTCAATCGCCTTTGCCATTCGCTCTTTGTTGCGGTAATAAAAATCATCGCCATGGCAGTTATCGCTGTTGAAAAACGGCACGGCAAGCGGGTCGCTATACACCTTCAGCAGCGCATCACAATCCTCCATAGTGACATAGCGAAGTAAAAAGCGGTCGTTTTGCATTTCAGGGCAGTGCTCATAAACATTCATCTTGTCTACCTCCATATGAATAATCAATGTATTTGATTATAGAGAACATATGTTCTTGTGTCAAGCGTGAAAAACAGCCCGTGAACGTTGACACCATCCCTTTGCGGTGCTATACTTTCATTATGATGTATGCGCGGCAAAGGCTGCGTTATCAACCAAATACCGAATGATATACAGGAGGGGTCTTCACCATGCAGATTCTTGTTTTTGAAAATGCCGCTCAGGTAGGTCAGGCTACCGCTACGCTGATTGCCGCTCAGGTGCTCAGCAAGCCCGATTCCATTCTGGGCCTCGCCACCGGCTCCACTCCCATTCCCACCTATCAGGAACTGAGCAAGCTGAACAAGGCCGGCGTTGTTGACTTCTCCAAGGTTCGCTCCTTCAATCTGGATGAGTACTGCAACCTGCCCGTTGACCACGAACAGAGCTACCACAGCTTCATGAAGGAAAACCTGTTCGATCATATCAACATCGACATCAACAACACCCGTGTGCCGGACGGCAACGCCGCTGATCCCGAAAAGGAGTCTGCCGAATACCACGCTGCCATCGCTGCTGCCGGTGGCATCGACATTCAGATTCTGGGCATCGGCCGCAACGGTCACATCGGCTTCAACGAGCCCGGCCCCGCCTTCGTATACGGCTGCCACATCGTTGAGCTCACCCAGTCCACCATCGAGGCCAACCGCCGCTTCTTCGAGAGCGAAGCCGATGTGCCCCGTCAGGCCATCAGCCTCGGCGTAGGCAGCATCATCAACGCCAAGAAGATCCTGCTGCTGGCTACCGGCGCGGATAAGGCTCAGGCCATCCACGACTCCGTATACGGCGATATCGATCCTCAGTGCCAGGCCAGCATCCTGCGCACCCACAAGGACGTTGTCTTCCTGCTGGACAAGGCCGCTGCCAGCATGCTGTAATCGCCCGAAACACCAAGAGCGCATGCAATGCATGCGCTCTTTCTTTGAACTCCCTTCGGTTTTTCCAAATGAAACACAAAACCCCTGATGCAGCCTGTGCCGCATCAGGGGTTTGAATTGTGGATTATTCAGCGTTGCGCAGTTCGTTTACTTCGGGATTCTGCTTCCATGCAATCAGTACGCCCGTGCCAATGCCCGTGCGCTGCCAGGTCATCTTTTCAAAGCCGCAGCTGCCGAGCATTTCGGTAGTCTCGCTACGGTCAAAGGGCTTGCGCTCTTCCTCGCTGTCAGCAGCAAGCAGACCTGCAAACATTTGGAAAGGCACAGGCCAGCACACCGTACCCAGAATCAGCTGACCGCCTGCCTTGAGCACGCGGGCGCTTTCGGTGAGCATATGCTTGAAAGCATCGGCTTCCTCACCGGTATATCTCATCAGTACGGTATCAAACGCACCGCCGCGCCACGGAATATCACCCAAAGCGGCATAGACGATGTCGCAATTCTGCAAGCGGCTGCGCGCCTCACGCACATGCTCCATGTTATCCGATACGCCGCAAACCTCGCACTGCATGTTACGGCGCAGATATTCCGCCATCATGCCATTGCCGATATTGGCGTCCAAAAGTTTATCTTCAGGATCAACCACTACCCACTTGAGCATTGCCTTTTCTACATTAGACAGCTTAAGCTGCTTTCTGACGGCAATATCTGCAGACAGTGCTTTTCCTTGTGCTCTGCTGATCATTGGCTTCCTCCCGATCGAAATTCGGTGTCATACATTTACATTGTATCACATCTCTGCGTAAATTGCACGTATTTTTGTAACATTTCGTTTATAATTTTGAAAAGTGCTTAAAATTTAGGTTTTGCTGTGTGAAGCACATCCACCGCGCATCCCTTTGGATATCTCAAAATCGGTCAAATGACAATAAAATCCATTTACAGACTTGTCAATATTTTATCAATCAATGGGTGTTTTGGACATCACCACAACCACTATTCCTCGCTTGACATTCTCTTATTTCCTATTAAAATATTATGTTGAGGAAGGTTCGCGTAATTTCCAAACCAAACAGATCATCGGCAGGGGAAAAATGTGTACGTACAGGCTCCCGCGCCGCTAAAAACGCCCTTTCATCCCGTTGAAGAATGTGGAGGTGTGTATGAACTCACGTACCTTTATTTTAAAGGAAACACTCTATCTTCTCTTGGGCGAGCTGCTCTGCTCCGCCATCATCGTCGGCGTGTATGCACTGATTGGCGCTTTTGCACCGGCGGTCATCTGGGGCGTACTGGCAGGCAGCATTCTGAGCACCGCAAACTTTTTCATGCTGTGCATCAGCGCTGACGCTGCCGCCGACAAAGCGCAGGCGCAGGATGTCAAGGGCGGCAAAAAGCTGATGAAGCTTTCGTTCCAGCTGCGTCTGATCGTGCTGTTCGTGCTGATGATCGCCCTTGCCAAGAGCGGCCTGTGCAATCCGCTGGCACTGGTGCTGCCCCTTGTACTGTTCCGTCCCATCCTGATGGTTATTGAGTTTTTCAGAAAGCCCGGTGATAAAGCATGAACGTTAACGTAACAGGTGCATTCATTTACTTTACCATCCCCATTTTCGGCGGCATTCCCGTTACCCAGACAGTGGTTTCCTACTTTATTGTTACCCTGATCCTGTGCATCGCATGCATCAAGCTTGGCAAAAACCTGAAGACCCATCCCGACGGGGTTCAGGTACTAGTTGAAAAAGGCGTAGGCATGATCTACGACCTTACCACCAGCGCCATGGGCGAGCACAACGCACACTGGGCGCCTTTCATGGGCACCATCTTCCTGTGCAGCATCACCAGCTCCTACATCGGCCTCACCGGTTTCCTGCGCTCCGCCAGTGCGGACGTCAGCTGTACCATGGTATGGGCGCAGATGGTGAGCGTGATCATCTGGTACAACAACATCAAGAACAACGGTTTCGTCGGCTGGCTGAAGGGCTTTGCAGAGCCCATCGCCGTGATGACCCCCATGAACATCATCAGCGAGATCGCTCAGCCCGCCTCCATGGCGTTCCGTCACTTCGGCAACGTAGCCGGCGGCGGCGTTATCACCGCCATCATCTACACTGCTTTCAGCCTGCTGTCCACGCTGGTCATCAGCTTCATCTCCTCTCACGGCTGGCTGATCACCGCTTTCCTGCTGGCTGCGGCTGTGCTGCTGGGTCTGTGGGCTTACAAGAAACGCGGCACCAAGCGCCTGATCGTCGCCATCGTTTGCGGCGTGCTTGGCCTGTTCGCTCTGCTGGAGTCCCTGGGCATCCTGACCGGCGTGCCGATCCTCTCCATCGGTATCCCCGCGGTGCTGTCCGTCTACTTCGATCTGTTCTCCGGCTTTGTACAGGCGCTGGTATTCACGCTGCTGTCCATGGTTTACATCTCGGGTTCTCTGCCCGAGCCGGAAAACTGATCCCCTCTTCCCCTTGTTGGTAAACCCCTTCAACATACAAAACAAAAAACATTATCATAGGAGGTACTCTTTATGGACATCGCTCAGGCAATCGCAATTATGGGTAAGGCAATCGGTGCAGGTTTGGCAATGGGTATCGGCGCTATCGGCCCCGGTATCGGCGAAGGTAACGCTGTAGCTCACGCTCTGGACGGCATGGCCCGTCAGCCCGAAACCACCGGCACCCTGCGTACCAACATGATCCTCGGCTGTGCTATCGCAGAAACCACCGGTATCTACTCTCTGCTGATCGCTTTCCTGATCCTGTTCGCTCTGTAATGAACTCCACACATCTGTGGAACGAAAGGGGCGAAAAAGTTGCAACAATTTGAAAATCTGATCGGTGTTAATCCGTGGACGGCAATATTCGTTCTGATCAACACCCTGCTGATTTTTGCTGTCGCCAAAAAGTTTCTCTTCGTGCCTGTGCATGAGATGATCCAGAAGCGTCAGCAGGAAATCAAAGACCTCTACGCTGCCGCCGAGGCCGAAAAATCCTCTGCGGAAGATCTGAAGGAATCGTACGAAGCCCGTCTGTCCTCTGCCCGCGCCGAGGCTGACGAGATGATCCGCAGCGCTACCCAGACCGCTCAGCGCAAGGGCGAAGCCATCATCGGCGAAGCCAAGATCGAAGCCAGCCGCGTAAAGCAGAAGGCTGAAGATGACATCATTGCTGAGCGTAAGCAGATGCTCATGGATGTTCGCTCCGAAATCAGCGACATCGCTGTCAGCATCGCTTCCAAGGTCGTGGAGCGCGAGGTTCAGAAGAAGGACCACGACTCCTTTGTGGACGAATTCATCAGGAACGTTGGTGAAGACAAGTGACAGAACTGGCCCGTGAATACGGCGACGGCCTCTATGCCCTGACGGAAGAAGAAAATATCAGCCGCGAGGTGCTGGAGCAGCTGCTGGCGCTGAAGAGTCTGTTCCGCGAGCAGCCGGATTTCGTACGCCTGCTCGGTAACATGTCACTGAGCAAGGAAGAACGCGTAAAGATCATCGACAATGTTCTGCGCGGTCAGATCCATCCTTACCTGCTCAACTTCCTCAAGATCCTGTGCGAGCGCTGTGCGCTCAACGAATATGAGGGCTGTCTTGCCGCCTTCAAATCGCTTTACAACCAGGCGCACGGCATTGTCGAAGCCACTGTTACGACAGCTGTGCCGCTTGACGACGAACAGCGTGCCCGCATGACCGAAAAGCTTTCCGCCATGACGGATAAGCAGGTCGTGCTGGTAGAAAAGATCGATGCCACCCTCATGGGCGGCGTGCTGCTGGAGATGAACGGCCAGCGCTACGACAACACGCTGAAGAACCGTCTCAAGTCCATTCACAGCGCTATGGTTCAGGGCGCGTAAGACAACTGAAAGCTGGTGAAAACGATGCAGTTGAAACCTGAAGAGATTTCCAAGCTCATTAAAGAGCAGATCAAAAATTACGAAAACCGTATTACCCAGACCGATACCGGCACCATCATCACCATCGGTGACGGCATTGCGCGTGTATCCGGCCTGGAAAATTGCATGGCTAACGAGCTGGTGCGTTTCTCCAACGGCGCCTACGGCATGGCGCTCAACCTTGAGGAGAACTCCGTAGCTATCGTTATGCTGGGCGAAGACGAAGGCATCAAGGAAGGCGACGTGGTTGAGCGTACCGGCAAGGTTATCTCCGTGCCTGTCGGCGAAGGCCTGATCGGCCGCGTTGTCAACGCTCTGGGCCAGCCCGTGGACGGCAAGGGCCAGATCGAAGCTGTGGAGCAGCGCCCCATTGAGCGCAACGCCCCCGGCATCATCCAGCGCAAGAGCGTAAGCGTGCCTCTGCAGACCGGTATCAAGGCCATCGACAGCATGATCCCCATCGGCCGCGGTCAGCGCGAGCTCATCATCGGCGACCGTCAGACCGGTAAGACCGTCATCGCTCTGGATACCATCATCAACCAGAAGGGCAAGGACGTGATCTGCGTTTACGTAGCCATCGGCCAGAAGCGCTCCACCGTTGCTCAGCTGGTGGATACCCTGACCGCCGCCGGCGCCATGGATTACACCATCGTCGTCAGCGCTACGGCCTCCGAACTTGCCCCCCTGCAGTACATCGCCCCCTATTCCGGCTGCGCCATGGCGGAATATTTCATGGATAAGGGCCGTGACGTGCTGATCATCTACGATGATCTTTCCAAGCACGCCGTTGCTTACCGCGCCCTGTCCCTGCTCATCCGTCGTCCTCCGGGCCGTGAAGCTTACCCCGGCGACGTATTCTACCTGCACAGCCGTCTTCTGGAGCGCTCCGCCCGCGTTGCGCCTGAGTACGGCGGCGGCTCCATCACCGCTCTGCCCATCATTGAAACGCAGGCCGGCGACGTATCCGCCTACATCCCCACCAACGTTATCTCCATCACCGACGGCCAGATCTTCCTGGAGACCGAGCTGTTCCACGCCGGCATCATGCCCGCCGTAAACCCCGGTATCTCCGTAAGCCGCGTAGGCGGCAACGCCCAGATCAAGGCCATGAAGAAGGTTGCCGGTACCCTCAAGCTGCTCTACTCCCAGTACCGCGAGCTGCAGGGCTTTGCCCAGTTCGGCTCCGACCTGGATGCTGACACCAAGGCCCGTCTGGCTCAGGGCGCCCGCATTGTAGAGGTGCTTAAGCAGAACCGCAACCATCCCGTTGCCGTTGAAGATCAGGTGTGCATCTTCTACGCCGTTACCCACGGTTTCCTCAAGAATGTGGAAGTAACCGACGTAGCCGAGTATGAAGACAGCCTGTACGAGCGCATGAGCAGCCAGCACGGCGATGTGCTGGAGGCCATCCGCACCACCGGCGAACTGAGCAAAGAGACCGAAGCAAAGCTCGCTGCCGCTCTGGAAAGCTTCACCAAAGATTTCCTGAAGGGCAAGTAAAGGAAGGAGGATCGCCATGGCCGGAGCGTCCATGAAAGACATCAAGCTGCGTATCAAGAGCGTGGAAAGCACTATGCAGATCACCAAAGCGATGCAGCTGGTGGCGACCTCCAAGCTTCGCCGCGCCAAAGAGCGCATGGAAGCCAGCAAACCCTTTACCGACATCGCTCAGCAAGCCATTTCTGCAGCGGCTGCCCGCTGCGATGATTCGTCCATCCCCTTTGTTACCCCCCGTGAAGTCAAGCGCCGCTGCTACATCGTTATCGCGGGTGACCGCGGTCTGGCCGGCGGCTACAACTCCAACGTATTCAAGGCACTTGCCGCACACGCTGAAGGCATTGACTACTGCGTGCTGCCCATGGGCCGCAAGGCTGTGGAGCGTTTCCACCGCTACGGCGTAGAATCTCTCACCGATGATTACGCCCGCGTGGAAGGCATGACTGTTGGCAACTGCAAAAAGGTTGCCGACAAGCTGATCGATGGGTACCTCAAAGAGGATTATGACGAAGTGTGGCTCATCTACACCTCCTTCCTGAACATGATGAGTCAGGAAGTGAAGGTCGACCGTCTTCTGCCCGTTGAAAAAGCGGAGGAAGATCCCACCCGTACCCCTGTGGATACGATCTATGAGCTTGAACCCGCCGAAACGCTGAAGGCTGTTATGCCCGATTTTGTCTCGGGCCGCCTCTACAGCGCCCTGTGCGACTCCTTCGCCAGCGAAGTTTCTGCCCGCCGTACCGCTATGGACTCGGCCACCAAGAACGCAGGCGAAATGATCAGCGACCTCAAGCTCAAGTTCAACCGCGCCCGTCAAGGCGCCATCACCCAGGAGATCACGGAGATCGTGGCCGGCGCCGAACAGTAACGGCGCTGCGAAAGGAGTACAACCAACGTGAGCAATAAGAACATCGGCAAGGTGGTTCAGGTCATCGGCCCCGTGCTGGATATCCGTTTTGAGGACGGCCAGCTGCCTGAGCTTCTTTCCGCCATTGAGATCCAGAACGGCGACCGCAAGATCGTTGCCGAAGTGGCTCAGCACGTGGGCGATAACGTTGTCCGCTGCATTTCCATGAACGCCACCGACGGTATGGTCCGCGGCCTCGACGCTGTGGATACCGGAAGCCCCATCACCGTGCCCGTAGGCAACGACTGCCTCGGCCGCATCTTTAACCTGCTGGGTCAGGCCATCGACGATCAGCCCGACCCCGACAACGCCGAGCGCTGGCCCATCCACCGCCCCGCTCCCGCTTACGAAGAGCAGGAAACCTCTACCGAGATCCTCGAAACCGGCATCAAGGTCGTTGACCTCATTGCCCCCTATGCCAAGGGCGGTAAGATCGGTCTGTTCGGCGGCGCCGGCGTAGGCAAGACCGTTCTCATCATGGAGCTCATCAACAACGTAGCCAAGCAGCACGGCGGTCTGTCCGTGTTCGCCGGCGTTGGCGAGCGTACCCGTGAAGGCAACGACCTTTACAACGAAATGAAGGAAAGCGGCGTTATCAACAAGACCGCTCTGGTCTACGGCCAGATGAACGAGCCTCCGGGAGCCCGTATGCGCGTTGCACTCTCCGGCCTGACCATGGCTGAGTACTACCGCGACCGCGAGAACCAGGACGTTCTGCTCTTCATTGACAACATCTTCCGTTTCACGCAGGCGGGTTCCGAAGTATCCGCTCTGCTGGGCCGTATGCCCAGCGCCGTAGGTTACCAGCCCACGCTGGCTACCGAAATGGGCGCACTGCAGGAGCGTATCACTTCCACCAAAAAGGGTCCCATCACTTCCGTTCAGGCCGTTTACGTGCCTGCTGACGACTTGACCGACCCTGCCCCCGCCACCACCTTCGCCCACC
>JAZKYW010000056.1:0-13491 GCA_045612325.1 Candidatus Limiplasma sp.
CCATCGGTGTCGGTCAGTATCAGCATGACCTGAAGGCGAAAGAACTGGAAGATACGCTTGCGAGCGTAGTTGAAAACTGCGTTAACAGCGTAGGCGTGGAAATCAGCACCGCCTCCGCCGCTCTGCTTTCTCACGTTGCGGGTATCGGTCCCACGCTTGCTAAAAACATCGTTGCCTACCGCGAAGAAAATGGCATCACCAGCCGCGCTCAGTTGAAAAAGGTACCTAAGCTTGGGCCGAAGGCCTTTGAGCAGTGTGCCGGCTTCCTCAGGGTACGCGACAGCAAGAATGTACTCGACGCTACCGCAGTTCACCCCGAAAGCTATGATGTTGCAAAGGCGCTTATTGAAAAGCTGGGTTATCAGCTCAGCGACGTCAAAAACCGCAAGCTGAACGACCTCTCCGCCCGTGTTGAAAGCTTTGGCATCAAAAAGCTTGCAGCCGAACTGAACGCGGGTGAACCCACGCTTATTGATATCATCCGCGAACTGCAGAAACCCGGCCGCGACCCGCGCGATGAACTGCCCAAGCCCGTGCTCCGTACCGATGTTCTGGACATCAAGGACCTTGCTCCCGGAATGGAATTGATGGGTACTGTTCGAAACGTGATCGATTTCGGCGCTTTTGTTGATATCGGCGTCCATCAGGACGGTCTTGTTCACATCAGCCGCATCAGCAATCGCTTTATCAAGCATCCCTCCGAAGCAGTCAAAGTTGGCGATATTGTAAAAGTTTGGGTCGTTGATGTAGACGTCAAGAAACAACGTATCAGCCTTACCATGCTTCCGCCAAAAAAATAATCAAAAACAAGGGTATGTTTCGAGGAACATACCCTTTGTTTTATATATATATATCAGAACCCGCGAAGAAGAACAGACCAGCCCATTCCGCAATAGAGCCTGATGGCTATAAGCAACACCAGATGCATAGGATACAGAGCGTAACCGCACCATTTAGGCATGCGGAAGCGAACATGCGTATCCAACGCAACAAGCGGCAAGGACAGCCAAACCATACCTTGCAGTTTAAAGAATGCACCAAGCACTTGTCCAACTCCCGGGAGATTAAGGAAAACAAGCGGAATGTCTAACAAACTTTTGATGCTGGAGCTTGAAGAGCCCCAAAACAGCGCATAAGCAAGATAGGTCGCACAAAGTCCGGCTTTGTTTTCACGCGCCAGATATAAAAGCAGAATAAAGGTAAGTCCTTTCCATCCGTAATCAACCTTGATAAAACCAAGCAGCACATAGCACAGGATCGGCACCCAGAATTGACTTCCCTTCCATTTGGCGTGCATTCCCCAAAGGGCTGCAATTGCAACGGTCAGCGTAAACAAAATATTCAAATCAGTCCACGTATGGTTGAGAGCCAGCATATAAAGCGGCTGCGAAATCACAGCCATCACAAGCATTCGAAGCATGTAGCGCAGCGGCGATCTGGTGTATACCACACCCACGACAAGACACCATGCATACAGCGGAAATGCCATCCGACCAATGATGCGTAATTCGGTCACGCGCGTAAAAACAGCAGCACCCAAATGGTCAACCAGCATAAAAGCGAGTGCTAGCACCTTCAAAAACGAAGTATCAGTGTTGCCTGCAATACTTTTTCCCCCAACAGGAGCAAAACATTCGTTAGAATCGACCATTTCAACTGCCTCCTTAAAGTAGTTGCATTATAACACGTTTCATTTTATCTGTCACGGGTGATAAGTAATTGAAAACACTATAAACGGTATGTCGGTTGACATTGGCAAGGCTTTACTATAAAATAATTTCTATATAGAAAGTTTTCGATCTTTTGCAAAGGAATGATTCGATGAACTGTCTGAAACCTTCGATTCCTATCCTGAAAGTGCTTTGTGATGAAACGCGCCTGCAAATTTTGATGATGCTCTCTCAATGCAGTATGAATGGGTGCGAAATTCACCGCGCCTTTCAGTGTACACAGCCAACCATCAGTTATCATATGAAATTGCTGGTGGATGCATCGCTTGTTCACATGCACAAAGACGGCTGCTCTGCTGTTTACTCCATCAATACTGATTTGTGGCCTCATATCAAATCTCTGTTAACTGCGTTGTGCCAGGTAACACAAAAAGGAGCTCAGCAATCATGATTAAACCTATTCTTCATCTCGAAAATATCACCAAAGATTTTGGTGAAGGGCCTGTTCTTAACCGTTTTTCACTAGATGTTTATCCAGGTGAATTTTTGACTTTGCTTGGTCCCAGCGGATGTGGCAAGACAACAATGCTTCGTATTGTCGCAGGTCTTGAAACGCCGACAACAGGCAATGTTTTCCTTGACGGAAACGATATAACGCATCTGCCGCCTGAAAAACGCCCTCTTAATACTGTATTCCAAAACTATGCGCTCTTTCCGCATATGAATGTTTTTCAAAACGTTGCTTACGGTTTAAAGCTTCAGAAAGTAAGCAAAAAAGAGCAGCAGGAACGTGTAGCTGCCGCACTTTCGCTTGTACGTTTGTCGGGTTATGAAAAGCGCATGCCTTCTCAGCTTTCCGGAGGACAAAAGCAGCGCGTGGCCATCGCAAGAGCTGTTGTTTTAAAGCCGAAAATCCTTTTGCTCGACGAACCTCTTGGAGCTCTTGACCTGAAACTACGTCAAGAAATGCAAAAGGAACTCAAGCAGCTTCAGCAGCAGCTTGGCATCACTTTTATTTACATTACCCACGATCAGGAAGAAGCTTTGAATATGTCTTCCAGAATCGTAATTATGCGCAAAGGAAAGATTGAGCAAATCGGTACACCCGAAGAAATCTATGAACATCCCCTAACGCTGTTTGCTGCCGAGTTCATAGGACAAAGCAACCTCCTGAAGGGAAAAGTACAAAGTAAAGAAAACACCTCTCTTCTTTTGAATGTTTCCGGAGTACTCATCCCTGCAGTTCAATCAAGCAACATTTCCCTTCAAGTCGGCGATGAATGCACGCTCTGCCTTCGTCCTCAACGTATACGTTACGGCACTGAACCTCAGTATGGAATTGAGCTGAAGGGGCGCATTCTGAGCAAGGATTATATTGGAGGTATGCAGCATACACAAATTGCATTGAATTGCGATGTACTTCTGGACGCTGTAACACAGACGGAAGAGCTTGATGATTTTTCCGCAGGAAGCGAAGTATATGTGGGCTGGTCTCAAACCCACGCACCTGTTGTACGCTGCGAGAAAGGGTTGATGGAATGATGGATCTTCGCAAACGTGAAGCCGCTTTCCCTATTTTGCTAAAATTGCCCATGTATCTGTGGTCGATCGCATTTGTTCTTGTTGCATTGTTATATGTCATTGGTTTAAGTTTTCTCACTAGAGGAGAAATTTCCGGTGTTACAAATGAACTTACCTTTAGCAACTATCTTCGTCTGGCTGCGCCCGAGTATTTGAAAGTTTTTCAAAAAAGCCTGAAACTTGCAGCTTTGACAACGGTGATATGCATTCTCATCGGTTATCCCTTCGGTTATCTGATGGCCAGGCTTTCCCCCGGTGCGCGTTCAATCATAATGTTGCTTATCATCGTACCCTTCTGGACCAACGCCCTCATTCGTATTTACGGTTGGCGTATACTGCTCATGGGAAACGGACCGATCAATTCTCTTCTGCTATCGATCGGCATCATTGACAAGCCCCTTAAGTTGCTTTACACAGATGGTGCGGTACTGCTCGGCATGGTATACGCTCTTATTCCTTTCATGATTTTACCCACCTTCAACGCAGTAGACAAACTTGATTTTACCGTTGTCGAAGCTGCACGCGATTTGGGTGCCAATCCTATGCGGGCGTTTTTCTCAATTACTGTTCCGCTCACGGTTTCCGGCCTGATGGCAGGCTGTGTGCTCGTCTTTATTCCCTCGATGGGCCTGTTTTTTCTGAACGATTTGCTGGGTGGGTCCAAAAGCGTATTGGCTGGCGGTCTGATTCAGCAATTGATCAACAGCAGAGATCTTCCTATGGCTGCAGCATTAAGTGTTGTTTTGCTTACAGTGACCGGGGTGATTATTTCGATCTACCGTCGCGTAGGAACCTCTGATGGACTCGTTGCGTTTTAAGGAGTCGAAACAATGAGGAAACGTTCAATCTGGTCCATCCTCTTCTTGTCGACCGTATTGTTGATCATGTATCTGCCCATTGTTGTTGTGATCATATACTCGTTTAACAGCAACACCGCACGCATTCCCATTGCTTTTACCGGTTGGACAACAGACTGGTACACAAAACTGCTTTCCGGTCGCAACGGCTATGGAGAAGCGCTTCTGCTGAGCGTACGAGTTGCCTTCTGGTCTGTACTGTTTTCAAGCGTGATCGGCACTTTGGGCGCCATAGGTATGGCGCAGAGAACCATTGTTCAAGGCAAGCGGCAAACGCGCGGCGAAGGATTCATGGAATCGTTGATGACGCTTCCCATCATGATTCCTGAAATTATTCTCGGTTTGGCATTCATGGTCATTTTCAACTCCGCGAACATCCGTGGAAACGAACTGAGACTGGTGCTTGCCCATACCACCTTCTGTATCCCCTATGTGTTTTTGAATGTGAAAAGTCGTCTTGCAGGCATGGATAAAGCCCTGTTTGATGCAGCACGCGACCTGGGAGCAGCTCCGTACAAAGTGATGAGAGACATCACTTTGCCGCTGTGCTTTCCTGCTGTTATCAGCGGCGCATTCCTTGCTTTGGCGATGTCGCTGGATGATTTTGTGATCAGTTTCTTCGTGTACGGCGCAGGCGAAGGTACGCTTCCCATCAAGATTTACTCCAGCGTCAAAGTTGGTGTATCTCCGCAGGTAAACGCACTCTGTACCCTCATGATAGGCGGAATTTTTACAGTTGTAGCCATCTCGCGCTATCTTGGTGCGGTCAGGAACAAAAAGAAAAAGCTCACCGCCGAATAACCGTTGTCAACGCTGCAAAACAGCAGCGAAAAGGCATAAAAATCTACAAACAAACAGGAAACGCAGTTATGAAAGGAGAATATTTCAACATGATGAAAAAATGGACCGCAATCATACTTGCTCTCTTGCTGATGCTTCCCGCCATGTCTTTTGCCGAGGATAAGGTACTTAATATCCTCAGCTGGGAGGGCTATGTTGATGCTGATACCATTGCAGCGTTCGAAACCGAAACAGGTATCAAAGTCATCTGGTCCCCTATGGATTCCATCGACAGCATGCTGCTCAAAGTAACGCAAGGTGGCGGCAGTGATTACGATCTTATTCTTTCCAGCGACTATTCTCTTGATATTCTTCGTCAGCAGGGTTATCTGCAAAAACTTGATCTTTCCAAGTTGAACAATTATGCTAACCTGAATGAGAGCTTCCTCAATCAGAAATACGACCCTGCTAATGAATATGTAATTCCCTATATGGCAGGCGCTACACTCATCATCTATGATCCTGCACTTGTTTCCTTTGATATCAAAGGTTACAGTGATCTTTGGAACGCAGAACTCAAAGGCAGTATCGCTGCGCTTGAAAATGCCCGTGTGCTTTGCGGCATGGTACTCAAAACCATGGGCAAAAGCATGAACGAAACCGACGAGGCTGTTCTTGCTGAAATGAAGGACAAGATGATGCCGCTCTACCAGAACATCTATTCTTTCGGCGATCAGGAGACCTATACTACCCTCGTCAGCGGCGAAACTTCCGTGGCTTTTACTTATGCTGCGTTTGCACACTTGCTTTTGCAGGACCGTCCCGATCTGCAGGTTGTCTACCCTGAAGAGGGTCTTGGTTTTGGTGTTGATGGTTTTGTCATCCCCGATGGTGCCAAGAATAGCGATAATGCCCACGCTTTCCTTGATTATCTCATGCGTCCCGAAGTAGCTGCGCACAATGCCGAATATCAGGGCTATATGTGTGTAAACAAAGCAGCTGAACCTTACCTCAGCGAAGCATTCTTCGCCTCTCCCGCCATGAATATTCCCGCAGATAACCTTGCTACTGCAGAATTTGTCGAAAGCGTCGGTGCTGTCGAAACCTTGTTCCAGGAAATTTATACCGCGTTTAAAAACCAGTAAATCAGGCGCGGATGAAAGGAAGTAATACCCATGCTTATCAAAAATGCAAAAGCCTTCGTCAATGGTGCCTTCCAGGAGAATACCGATCTGCTGATCAAAGATGGAAAAATCGCCGAAATTGGTTCTGCGCTTACCGCAGAATGCGATAATGTAGTTGACCTGAAGGGTGATGTACTGCTTCCCGGTTTTGTGGATGTGCACATCCATGCTTTCATGGGCAAAGATACCATGAACGGTGAAGAAGCTGTACGCCATATGAGCCGCGAGCTCAAAAAGTTTGGCGTAGCCGCCTTCCTGCCCACCACCATGAGCGCCAGCCCTGAAGATACCTGCAAGGCGCTTGACGGCATCCGTGCCGTGATGGAAGCCCCCGAAGCAGATGGCGCCACCGTTCTGGGCGCACACATGGAAGCCCCCTTCCTGAATGAAGGCAAAGCCGGCGCTCAGCCCAAGCAGTTCTTTGTACTGCCCACCGAAGAAAACTGGCAGCGCTATACCGGCGGCAACGAGCCTATCGTGCGCATGATCACCATGGCTCCCGAGAAGGAAGGCGCTCTTGATTTCATCACCCGTCTCACCAACAGCGGCATCACCGTAAGCGTAGGTCATACCGCTGCAGATGCCGAAACCGTTCATGCTGCTGCTGACCACGGCGCCAGCCACATCACCCATACCTTTAATGCTCAGACTCCCCTGAATCACCGCTCTCCCGGCGTGCCCGGTGCCGCAATGGTTGACGACCGTATCGCCTGCGAATTCATCAGCGACGGCATCCACCTGCATCCCGACATCTGCCGCCTGATCATGCGCTGCAAGGGCAAGGAACTGGCTGTTGCCATTACTGACGCCATGGAAGCCGCCGGCATGCCCGATGGCAAGTACCAGCTGGGTGGTCAGGATGTATTCGTGAAGGAAGGCGCTGCCCGTCTGGAAGACGGCACGCTCGCTGGCAGCACCCTTACCATGATTCGTGCTTTCCAGAATCTGATGAAGTTCGGCGCTACCCCTGAAGAAGCCGCTACTATGACCACTTCCACCCCCGCCAAGTCTGTTGGCAATCACGAATACGGCGTTATCAAAGTTGGTTCTCCCGCCGTATTTGCCCGTTTCACTCCTGAATACGAGTTCGTTGAAACCATCGGCTGATGATTATCAGCAAAAGGAGGATGGCATAGCCATCCTCCTTTTAATTTTGAAATGCAATCTCTATGTTTTTGTCAACATCATAAGAAATCAAATGCTCGCAGTCCAAATTCTCCCTGTGTATATCCACAGCATTGAGACTGCTGTTGTTATACGTTTTATAATAGTAAATTCCCTTTTGTGTATTGCAGCATGATGAGTACGAGGTATACTCCATTTTGCCGTTTTCAAGCCTTATACAGCCCTTCTGCTGCTCCACCGAAGAGAGAATATGAAAGAACTGTGCAACGCTTTCTAACTCTGTTTCAGGCGTTAATGCGTTCCATTTTACAAATGCAGCCCGTACAAATCTCGAAGAAGATGAGCAATCTCCCGGCAAACCGATTCCGCCCATTCCTCTGCTGTATGTCTCCAGCTGCAACTCGGGGGCAAAGCGGTTATTAGCTTGTTCGCTTGATACATTCATATACTCCACAAGATGATGCAGATGATAATCAAATGGAGGATTGTTTGTCAAAACACCGACTTCGTTATCGTAAATTCGCAGTCCTGTGAGCGTTTGTTCTATTGTAACCGCTTCGTGCTCATCCGCCGCAAACCAGTGTAATGGTGATGGTGGAATTCCTTCACATAACTCCTGATCAGTTATGCATGTTCCGCGCAGCCTTTGTTTGAGCTCTTTTACGTTTTTGCAAACAGCAAGCAAATACGGAATTACTTCGTAGGAAGCGATCGAGTGTTCTTCCGTGGATTTAGGTACATAATCTGCATTTCTCTCGAAGTTTAAAGCTGCAATACTTAATCCGCACTCATTTGTTGCGTCATAGTACAGCGGATAGTCGTTCACCGTTTGTCCCATGCCTATCATAGCATAATGCTTGCGATTTGCTGCACCTTGCGAATACACAAGAGGATATTTACGTGGAGTGACGATCACCTGCTCCGTATATTCGTCATCAATATCCATATTTCTGCCAAAGTAATAATTCGCAGCCTTGAACGTAACTGCGGTACACATAGCAGTCACCTCCATACAATAATAAGCGTCCGATTTTTGATCGGACGCTTATTATTATTGACCGTAAATCGTTTTTACATTTCCGGATACGCCCCAAAGATAATACGTTACGATGATTTCACGTACAGGATGCGTATCTTTGGTTGCAAGAACCTCCACGGAAACGACGCCTTCGCTCTTCAGCTCAAGCGATTTCACCTTCAAGTCAGGCATTTGAAGGATATCCGTAGTCTGCGGTACCACTTGAACTTCGATCATATCGATGGGTACAAGGCAATCATTGCGCAACGTGATGTCGTATTTCAGAAACACATAATCCGATGCATTGCCCCATTCCAGCGGTTTTTGATAGAGAGTGCCGTAGAAAGTATCTTCCTTGACTGCGTTTTTGATCTTTTCAAAAGCTTCGGGGTCATTCTGTGCAGGAATCCCCTGTGCTTTGATATCAACGATTTGCACTTCAGCTGTCAAGAAAAAGTATCCAACAAGAATGCACACAACTACAAGCAGCGCAAATGAAGCAATTGCTGCGAATTTAAGACCTCTCACTTGTACGTTTCCTTTCACTCATTACCGAGAATCTGTCGGATTTCATCGATCATTTCTGCATCTTTCATGCGGAATTTGAACTCAACACGCCTGGATGCGTCCATATTCACGCTTCCGTCTGCTGCGTATATCGGGTCAGAATAGCTTCTACCCTTGGCAGTCAGAATATCGCGGAAGTAGGCAAGCTGCGTTTGGGACAATTCCGGCATTTCAAGGCAGAAGGTAGCTACACTTAATGCGCGCTCCTGAGAAAGCTTCAAATTATTAAGATAGGTACCTTCTGTATCCGTATGGCCCTCGATAATGATCTCACCCAGATAATCTTTGTACTCATCACGAAGCAGCACACCAAGATACACAGGAATGAAACGCTGAAGAAATTCTCTGCCGCCCTGTTTGATGTTGTTTTTGCCAACATCAAAGAAAACAGCACTTTCAAGCATGATATCGCCCGTATTGGCGTCTACGCTTGCTTTCAAATCGGCTGCATTCAGCGCGCTTGTCAGCTCTCTTACGATTTGCGTTCTTACGCCAACCAAATCATCCAGACGCTGCTGCTGCATATCAAGCGCATAGTGCTGTTCTCCAAGCAGAATGGTCGCATTTGCCAGTTCATTCTGCTTGATTTCCAGTTCAGCATTGGCAATATTCAGCTCATTCTCTTTTTGACTCAAAGCAAGCTGTGCCGCAACAATGATTTTCTGCTGTTCTTCCAGCGTCAATGTTTGCTCAGCAAGCAGCCCTTGCTGCTCTTCCAGCTGCGTAAGTGCGCTGTTTAGCTCAGATTCTTTGCTCAAAAGAGCCAACTGCTGTACTTGTAAAGCACTCTGCTGAGCATCCATCTGCGCCTGCTGCTGTGCAAGCGTCGCCTTTTGCTCATCCAGTTTGGCTTGCTGTGCGCTCAGGGTCAAGCCCTGTTCGTCCAAAGTTGATTGCTGAGAAGCAAGCGTTGCCTGTTGCGCGCTGAGCAAAGCGCTCTGCTCATCCAATTCAGCTGTTTTTGTCTCAAGCATCAAAAAATACTGGTATACACTGTAGCACAGAACAAGCACAAACAACAGCAGCAAGGCAGCCATCATATCGGAATAGCTGATCCACGCAGAACCGCCGTCAGCTTTGCCGTTGCTTCGGCGATAAACTCTTTTACGAGCCATAACTGCCTCCTTTAGCTATCGATTTCCACGTTCTCGGATTGTACACCGTTCAGTTCATCTGTAAGAGTATCAACGGCAAATTGCATGCGTTCCAACGAAAGATTCAGTTTCTGGATGCGAACAGCCAAATCGCGTCCTGCACTCTGCGCCGTTTCGATCACAACGCTCTGTGTTGAACAGGTTTGCTGTACTTCCTTCGTCAGTTTTTGAATCTGATGCGAGATATCCGCTGCAGAATGGCTGATTTGCTGGGCATTCTGCGTCATATTCTGTACGGCAGCCATGGTGTTGTGCATATTACGCTGCGTTTCACGCTGGTCATCTGCAACTTTGGTAAAAACAGCACTGATTTCGTTGATTTCTGCAGAAATTGCAGTATTCAGCTGATGAACAAACTGATCAGTGATTTTGCGTACCCCATCCACCTGTTCTCGGGTAGCGCAGTGAATAAACGTATCCAAAGATTGCGAAAGAGGCGCCATAGCATTGGAAACCGCCACTTGAAGCGCCGAAGCAACGCGGTTTGCCACATCATCAGCAAGCTGTACCAAACGCGCGTCATCATCCTGCTTCTGACAAAGCAGCTGTACATCAGGCTGAAGCGGGCGCGGCATGGCAAGCTCATAAAACGCATCTTCAAAGTCATCAAGCGCACGCTCGACCTTGCCGCAGGCAATACGGTTAAGCATATTGAAGACCAAAGAGCAGGCAATACCCGCAACGGAAGTAGCAAATGCAAATTTCATACCGCCAAGCAGCTGAGGGATGCTCTGAATGGTGCCTTCAGCGTTGGTGAAATCAACGCTGGTAAGGCCCTGCATAAGACCCATAAACGTGCCCAAAATACCAAGCGAGGTAAGCAAGCCGGGGATCAAATCAGCAAGCTGAGAATGACCCGGTTTTTCGATGACACTTTCTTCGTTGATGTATTCCCGCAGGTCGCAAGGCATACCGCGCAAATCAAGCTGAGCGGCATTCAGCAAAAACTGCTGCCATTCGTTACGCAGAGAACGCCCAAGGAAACGTGCTTCACGCCAAAGAGGCCTTTCCCCCTTGGCTGTGCTTTTTTCGAGCTTTACAACGGCACGATTCAGCAAACCGGCATTTCTGAACAAGGGAAAGATACACTTGAAAAAGCCGATCAAGGTTACAACAGCAATCGCCACATAAACAGTAATTTCGGAAATATTGATCGAAAAGCTTGTCAAAAAGGTAGAATCCATTTTAAACCTCCTAAAAGTAAAATGGCGATATATACAAAATAACAATATAATTTTAACTCTTTTTTTATAGTTTGTAAATATAGGAGCGTCTCAACAGGGATTCTACAACGGGAAATACTTGTAACATCAGTGTATGCAAAAAGGCTTCGGAGAAATTCTCCGAAGCCTTTGAGTAGCATGAACTTACTTGTTGTAGAGTTCGCGCTTGGTGTAGTGAGTATGCAGCAGCTCGTGAGCCTTGTGGCTGTTGGGCTCGCCCAGGAAATCAGCGTAGATAGCCTTGATTTCGGGGTTCTCATGGCTCTTGCGGAGGGTCTTGGCCTCGTCCTCAGAGTAGAGAGCCTTGGCGCGCTCAGCGCGGATGTCGACCCAGTTGCGAGTCTGAGCAGAAACGATGGGCTGGCCGCCGCCATTGACGCAGCCGCCGGGGCAACCCATAACCTCGATGAAGTGATAGGTCTTTTCGCCGCTCTTGATGCTGTCGAGCAGTTCAGCAGCCTTGCCGGTGCTGGAGCAAACAGCAACATTTACATCCAGGTCGCCAACCTTAACGGTAGCCTCCTTGATGCCTTCCATGCCGCGAACAGCATTGAAGTTAACATCCTTCAGTTCTTCGCCGGTCAGCACTTCGTAAGCGGTACGCAGAGCAGCTTCCATAACGCCGCCGGTAACACCGAAGATAACGGCAGCGCCGGTGGATTCGCCCATCAGCTTGTCGAAATCAGCATCGGGCAGCTTGGCGAAGTCGATGCCGGCTTCCTTGATCATGCGGGCAAGCTCGCGGGTGGTGATGACCATATCGACATCAGCCAGACCGTCGTGGCCCAGTTCGGGACGCTTGGCCTCGAACTTCTTGGCGGTACAAGGCATGACGGAAACAACAACGATATCCTTGGGATCAATACCGGCCTTCTCGGCGTAGTAGGTCTTGATCATAGCGCCGGCCATCTCATGAGGAGACTTGCAGGAGCTCAGGTTGGGGATGAATTCGGGATAGTAGTGCTCGCAGAACTTGATCCAGCCGGGAGAGCAGCTGGTGATCATGGGCAGCACGCCGCCGTTCTTGATGCGGCCGATCAGCTCGGTGCCTTCTTCCATGATGGTCAGGTCGGCAGCGTAATCGGGAACGAACACCTTGTCAAAGCCCAGACGCTTCATGGCAGAAACCATCTTGCCGGTAACGCTGGTGCCCATTTCCATGCCGAATTCCTCGCCCAGAGCGGCGCGAACGGCGGGAGCGGGCTGCACAACCACGTGCTTGGCGGGGTTGGCCAGAGCTTCCCAAACTTCCTTGGTCTCGTCCTTTTCGGTCAGAGCGCCAACGGGACATACAGCAACACACTGGCCGCAGTTGATACAGGCCATGGAAGCCAGATCCTTATCCCAAGGGCTGGCGATGGAGGTCTTGAAACCACGCATCATAGCGCCGATAACGCTGACCTTCTGGTTCTTACAAGCGCCAACGCAGCGACGGCACAGAACGCACTTGTTGTTGTCGCGAACGATGGAGGTGGAAGACAGGTCCAGGTCGTACTTGTTCTGGTCGCCGGCAAAACGCTCGCCGTTTTCTACGCCCAGTTCAAGGCACAGCTTCTGCAGCTCGCAGTTCTGGCTGCGGGCACAGGTCAGACACTTCTTGTCGTGGTTGCTCAGGATGAGCTCGAGGTTCATCTTGCGGGCAGCGCGAACGGCAGGAGTGTTGGTCTTAACGACCATGTTGGGGGTAACAGGCAGTACACAGGCAGCCTGCAGAGCGCGGGCGCCGGTGTCAACAACGCAGATACGGCAGTTAGCAGTCTCGTTGATGTCCTTCAGGAAGCAAAGGGTGGGGATATTTACATTAGCGATACGGGCGGCCTCAAGCACCGTGGTGCCCATGGGAACTTCGACCTTCACGCCATCAATTGTAACCGGAATCAGCTGTTCCATTTTTGTTCCTCCTCAGGCGTTAGTTCTTAATGATAGCACCGAAGCGGCACTTCTCCATGCAGGAACCGCACTTGATACACTTGTTGGTATCGATGTGGTGCATTTCCTTCACGCTGCCAGTGATAGCATTGACGGGGCAAACACGGGCACAAGCAGTACAGCCGCGGCACTTGTCGGTGATCACATAGTTAAGCAGCTTCTGGCAGTGATGCGCGGGGCAGCGCTTTTCACGAATATGAGCTTCATACTCATGACGGAAGTGCTTGATGGTGGACAGAACGGGGTTGGGAGCAGTCTGGCCCAGGCCGCACAGAGCGGTAGCCTTGATGTTGTTGGCCAGAGCTTCCAGCTTCTCGATGTCGCCTTCTTCGCCCTTGCCTTCGGTGATGCGCTCGAGGATCTCCAGCATGCGCTTGGTACCGATACGGCAGGGAGTGCACTT
>JAZKYW010000057.1:0-2649 GCA_045612325.1 Candidatus Limiplasma sp.
CGGGAGGCTTCCGCGGCGCGGTGGATCTGGTCGGCAAATTGTTCAAGGCTCAGCGGGAACCAGCCGTCGTTGATGCTGGGGAAGGTCCAGCCGTCGCAGGACAGTGCCATCGGAGCGGTGTAGGCTCTTTCCAGAACGGAAAGCAGGGGATCATTCGGATTTTCGTGAGCAATGAACTGGCAGAAGCCTGTAAGCGCCTCCAGCGCATAGTAGTGATAAAAAGGAGAACCTTCCAGCCACAGCCCGTCATCCGTAAAGCCGCGGGCTGCCATGTCACGGATGCCCAGGTGGGTATCCATCGTATCGGCAAGCAGTTCTTCATTATGGAAGAAAAGCGCAACGGTGGCTGCAGCGCAGCGCTGCCACAGCTCGTGGTTGTGGATGTTCTTGCGGTGCTGGGGCGCGTTGACCAGTTCAGCCAGCGGCAGGAACATCTTCTGATACCACTTTTCCTTCTTTTCGGCGCTGAAAAGGTCGCGGCAGGGGTACAGCGCCCTCATGATGAGGATGCACCATACAGCCTCGTCCAGCACCTGCGGCATTACCTTGCCGCCTTCGTGACCGTGTACTTCAAAGCCTTCGTAATGGTCGGCATAGAAATCAAAATAGCGTTCCAGAAACGCTGCAGCATCGCTGTCGCCCATCAATGCACAGGCGGCGACGGATTCCAGCTTTTCAGCCGTGGTCAGGCGGTACAGATAGATCCAGGCAGCATCCAGCTTTTCACCTGAAACCTTCTTGCCGCAGCTGGGACAGCTGAAAACATTCGTCGAAGTAAATTCGATGTTGCGGTCAAAAATCAAAGTTGCCGTGCAGTCGGGGCAGGCATAATCATGTCCCCAGCCGGATACCCAGTCGGGACGGTCCTTGAAGCTTGCGCAAAGGGCTTTGCTCTCGCTGCGCGCTTTATCTGCAATGGCGGAATAGTACGTTTCATTCGAACGGATCAGACGCTCGATCTGTTTGACTGTCGTGTTCACGGCGAATCGCCTCACTTTACATTTCTTTTCACAAAGTATAGTGCAAAAAGGGGAATGGGTCAAGGGTGCAGCTTTCTCTTGTACTCCGAAACAGTCATCCCTACGTACTTTTTTGAAACGGGCGCCAAAACATGGTATGTTTCAACGATAAAAAAGCCGATTGCCAATGAAACCAGATTTTTGCGCCGAAACCTTGAAAATGGTTGCATCTTTTTTAGGTATAGAAAAAGGACGATGGTTTTGTACAAAACCATCGTGCTTTATGGTGCCGGCGGTGGGACTTGAACCCACACGGTGTCGCCACCAACGGATTTTGAGTCCGTCACGTCTGCCATTCCATCACACCGGCGAACAAAACGAATTATAACACAAAAAGTACGGCATGACAAGACTGTGCGGTAATTTTTTGATGCGTTTGATGTTATTCAAAGGCGCGCTTGAGCAGGAGGGGCTGAATGTCGGGATTGGTCCATGCTGTGGGCGGGGCGTCAAAGAGTTCAACGCGGGCCATTTCAAAGCCGTCGGGCAGGGTGCCCATCTCGGATACCTGCGCGCGCAGAAGCATGCCGTATGTCGGCGTGCCGCCGTTGATGCGTACGGAGTAGATGCATACGGGCTCGAGCAAATCGGGGTGGCAGCCGGTTTCCTCAAAAAGTTCGCGCTTGGCTGCCTGCAGGGGCGTTTCGCCTGCTTCGATGTGACCGCCGGGACATTCCCACGTGCTGCGCTCGCGGTGCCTGCAGAAAATATACTGTTCGCCGTGACGCGCCGCGATGACCACAAATACGAGCGATTCATCGGCAACAGAGCCAATGGGGTGGAAGGAAACATCAACAGCCATCGAAAGGTCCTCCTGAGCAAAACAGCCGCATCCCAAACGGAGCGGCTGTTTATGTGAGTTATTCTTCTTCGGTTTCAGCGGCTTCCACGCTGCATTCGCAGACTGGAACCTCTTCTTCGGCGGGCTCTTCAAGGGCTTCCACTTCGGTTTCTTCCTCGACCTCTTCTTCGGCGGAGGCTTCCTCTGCGGGAGCGGCCTTAGCCTGGGGACGCAGAGCAGCCAGCTGCTGTTCTACATCAGCCAGCTCATTGAGCAGGTCAGAAAGGGGCTCGGGCAGCTCAACGCCATCCTGCCACAGCTGCATTACGCACTTGGGAATGGAAGCAAGCACCTCGCGGCGGCGATTTTCAAGATTCATTTCGCTCAGCTTGTGCTGGGCGGCATCGCTCAGGTTGGAAGCGGTCTTGCCAAGAGCCTCAAGGCCTTTCAAAAAAGCGGTTTTCACGCCGTAACCCAAATTACCCATAATTTCATCCTTTCTATCGTTCAAACGATCGTGTGATATTCAGCGTATGCGCAAAGCAGTTCAGGATATGCTGCTTCGTATATTGATAAAATACCATGTTTGCGCATGATGTAAAAGTAGTATTTGCAAAGATTTACAAAATATTCACCAGTGCAGGAGCAGCTTGTCCTGATGACAGGTGAACTCAGCCTGAGACATGGGCAAAATCTCGCCGTCCAGATTGAGGCGCATGCCCGGGCTTTGCACAAAGACGCGGTCAGTCAGGTAGCGGTGGGATACCTTGCATTCGTGCAGTTTGCCGCGCATCAGGGGCACAAGGTAGGCGGGCAGCTTCCAGCGCGGTACGGCGTCAACGATGAGCA
>JAZKYW010000058.1:0-4458 GCA_045612325.1 Candidatus Limiplasma sp.
TGAGCTACTGAGGAATATTTGAAATGCGGCAGCGACCTACTCTCCCGGGCCGTCTCCAGCCAAGTACCATCGGCGTGCTGAGGCTTAACTTCTGTGTTCGGAATGGGAACAGGTGGAACCCTCAGGCCATTACCACCGCAAATTGTGAACAATGTGTGGTGCGCCATCAGCCTTTTCCAACTGACGACCCTTATATATTTCTACGGCCCCTTCAAAACTCCTTCTTGATTTTTAAAATTTTTTGAGATTTTTTCAAAAAATTTTTCAAGCCCGCTTTCATGCGAAAAAGCGGGCTTGAAAACAAGGGTTACAGTGTGAGGAAGGGCGCAAACACGCCGCCCTGCACGCTGCGGGCAATGAAATGGACGTAGCGGCCGGTCTTGGTATCGTACCAGTCGGAGAAAGGCACGCGGCTGCCCGTTTCGCGCAGCATACGGGCGATGGGGGCGATCAAAGCGGCGCGCGTTTCGGCATCCTCCGCCATGGCGGCGCACCAGCAGATCCAGTCGCTCTTGGTGTAAGCCTGACGGGAATCAAGCGGCAGGCCGTACTTGTTCATGCGGGGCAGATAGCTGGCGATCTCGGCGGCATAAAATTCTTCGGGCAGAAGGTCAAGGTTCATCACCTTATCCCACAGCAGGTTGTACTTCTGGCTCCAGCCTTCGCCGGTAAGGGAAAGGGGCGTATTGCCGTTCGTGCCCATCTTTTCAAGGAAGCGGCCCGCCATTTCACGGGCGGTATCCTCCCACTTGGTATCTCCCACCAGACGGCCGTAGCAGGCAACGCCCACGATGGCCTTGGCAGCAAGGTTGACGTTGTGGGCAAGATGGCCCGCAAAGTCATCCGTGCAGAGCTGCTCGCCGGGGTCCTCGCCATACTCGATCAGGTACTTGACCCACTTGTCCAGAACGCTGCGATACTTCTGCGCAAGGGATTCATCCGCGCCGAAGTGCTGGGCGGCAGCCATCATCACCAGCATGTTGCCGCACTCTTCCACGGGCATCTGATATTTGAAATCATACACCTCCGTACCTGCGGGATACAGGTAGAACGGAGGATAGGTCTGCTCGTTTTTGTTGACCGTATGGCGCTTGGCGGCATACACCTGACCCAACGCGCAGGGATAGCGGCCCACATCGTGGGGCGCAAAGTCATCCGTCCAGACAGGCATGGCGGCAAACTCCAGAATGGGACGCGCCATGGCATTGACCAGTTCGGGGTTGTACTTCAAAAACAGCGGGATGGAAGGATAGCTTACGTCCGCCGTACCCATGCAGCCGTTGGAATCGTTCTCCTTGGAGAGGAAGGCCATTTCGCCCGCAGGCGTTGCGATGAGCTTGTGAGCGCAGATGGTCTGACGCCACGCCGCGCTTACTACAGCTTTGTAATCCTCGCTCACCTTGCCTGCTTCAGCCAGCACTTCTTCGTCCAGCTTTGCACAGCGGGCGAGGATGCGGTCAAAGCCGTTCCATACGGTGTTGATCGCATCGGTGATCTGAGCGCCGTTGCGTCGGTACCATGCCTTGCACAGGTCGCCGAAATAGTTGATGGAGGCAATATCGTCATAGGCGATCACGGCGCGCAGCTTCTGTTCGCCGTTCAGTTCGCCGCTCCAGCGCAGCACCAGACCGCCGTCAGCCAAAACGGTGGTGGTGGAAGCAAGGTACAGATAACCCCAGTCGATCGTGATATGGTCGCCGGAATGGCACAGCGGCTTCTGCACCATCTGTCCGTACAGACCGGTGTTCAGTTCGCCCATGCGGAACACATCGCCAAACATTTGGGGCGCGGAGGTGCCTTCAAAGCACAGGGATTCATCCAGATGCATGCGCATTTTCACCTGATGGGGCTTGCCGTCGGTGGTGCGCAGGGCAAGGCTGAGCAGCGTTACGGGCATGCTCATCAGGTCGGGATCATCAGGCAGCGCAGGGGTCACAAATTCCGCTTCCAGTTCAACGCCGTCGGACTCGCTCACAAAGCGGGTCTTGGTAGGCGTTACCACCAGCTCCTTCTGCACAGCTTCGTAATCCTGATTGTGACCAAGGAAGGATACGCGGTGGCCGTCAATGGTAATGACCATGCGGATGGGCTTGAGAGCGCCGCTCCAGTGAATGGTATCCGTAGAAGCCATGTCATCGGCAGGCATCCAGATCGAAAAATAGGGATCGGAAGCGATCAGCGGGATCGCGGGAAGGCGGTCGATGCGCATATGTCGTTTCTCCTTTGCAAAGCGGACAAGCCGCGTAAGTGCGTTTTCCATGGCGTTATTGTAACACATTCTCCGCCCCCTAACAATGCCATTTACGCCGAAACACAAGACTCCTCCGGTTTTCCCGTTGAAAACAGTCGTTCAAATATGCTATGATGTTATGTACCCTGCAGGGCTTCTGATTCAGCTCTGTATTTGAAAGGAAAACATCCATGTTTGAACAATTCAGCCGGCACGCACTTGCGGTTTATGGCGGCTACCGCAGCAACGATACTCAAATTATACAAAGCACCTCGGGCGGCATTGCCGCAGCCCTTGCAGAGCATATGCTGCGGCTCGGCGGCTATGTGGCAGGCGTTGCCTACAAAAAAGATTTTTCCGGCGTAGAGTATCTTGTTACCAATGACCCTGCGCAGGCAGAGCGTTTCAAAGGCTCCAAATACATCGAGTGCGACCGTAAAACCGTTTACGGAGACATCAAAAAGCTGCTGGACGAAGGGCAGAAAGTTCTTTTTTTCGGTTTGCCCTGCACCATCGCTGCTATGTACAAAATCCTTGGCAGCCGTCCCGAAAACCTGATCACCTGCGAGCTGATCTGTCACGGACCCACTTATGCCAAAGTGCACGAGGACTATGTTGCTCACCTTGCCCGCAAATACCGCAGCAATCTGACCGCATTTTCGGTAAGATACAAAAAGCACGGCTGGAAGCCGCCCTATCTGCGCGCCGAGTTCGAAAATGGCAAAGTATTTGAAATGCCTTTTTATGAAACGGAATACGGCTATGCGTTCTCCATCCTTGCAAAAGAGCCCTGCTATCATTGCAAGTTCAAAGGCAACGAGCGGCAGGGCGACCTGATGATCGGTGACTTTTGGGGTGCGAATGAAAACGATCCCTATTGGAATCCACACGGCGTTTCATCCATCTTTGTCCATACCGAACAGGGCGAAGCCTTCCTGTGCTCCGTTCCCGATATTAGCCTGTTTGAATCCGACTTTGATACAGCGGTCAAAAACAATCCGATGGTCATTCATTCCCGTAACAGAGATGAAAAAAGCGCCTCTTTCCGTGTTATGCTTGAAAACAAAGGTCTGTTTTATGCCGTAAAGCGATCTCTGGGCATCAAAATCAGGGTGAAAAGAGCCTTGAAAAAGCTGCTGCCCACCCATTTGAAAACGCTGCTCATCAAAATCTATCACACTTTGAGGGGGCATTGAGCTGCCCTTCCACCAAAAACCTCCCGAACGAAACGCCGTTCGGGAGGTTTTTTCAGAAAACGATTTTCGCTGCTACGCGGCAGGCGCGTTTGTAGCATTCGGTCAGGTAGTCCTCGGCGGTCATTTTGCCGTAGACGTCGTTTTCGTAGCGATTTGGTTTGGAGCGCAGGTTCAGTTCAAAGTTGAGGATGTCTGTTCTGCGCGCTTTTTTCAGCCTTGCGGCAATTTGATCCCAATCCGCAATGCCGTCAAAGGGCAGCAGGTGAAGGTCATCCAGCCAGGTGATCTCACCGCCGAAATCGCGGATGCCCAGATTATCGTTCAGATGGGTGATGAGCAGACGGTCGCCGTATTTGGCAAGCAGGTCCTGCGAGTGGTTGACGCACATTTCATGACCGCTGTCCCAGCAGAAACCGACGTTTTCATTATCCGCAAAATGATCCATCAGGGCAAAGAGATACTCCAGGCCTTCAGTGTTTTCCAGCGCGACCTTCACGCCCAGTTTTTCGGCCTCCGCCACGACGGTTTCGTAGCGCTTGATGCCTTCGGGCGTGGGGGTGTGATCCTTGAAGCCGATAAAGGCATGCGCCACCATGAGCGGTACGCCGTGTGCCGCGCAATCGTTCAGGCAGGCAATCAGCTCCTGTACGGCGGCTTCGCCCTTGGCTTCGTCTGTGCCCCACATATCCTTGGCCTTGCCGTAGGCGGCGTGGAGGGATTGCACCTCCAACCCCGCCTCCTTGGCTGCGGCCACGTATTCCAGATGCGCTCCGTCAGGCATCCACTCGGGCGAGATGGCGTCAAAGCCGATCTTTTTGATCAGCTGCACCGCTTCAGGCACGGTTTTGCCGAAGGATTGCCAAATGGAAATACCGAGTTTCTGTTTCCACATGTTGATGACGCTTCCTTTACTGTCAGCCGATGCGCACGGGGCCCATCATACCGGAAGGCAGAGCTTTGCCTTCCAGACGGTTGCAAAGCGTGTTGCATACCTCAATGCGCACAACGCCTGTGAAGGCGGGCAGGCTGAAT
>JAZKYW010000059.1:0-3010 GCA_045612325.1 Candidatus Limiplasma sp.
GCTGCGGTGGGCGGCACGGGACGGTCGCGCTTTTCGATATAATCGTCAAAGTTGCCCAGATATTCGGTCACGCCGTCGGATTTCATCACGATAACGCGGTCGGCGAAACGGTTGATGAAGTAGCGGTCATGGCTGATGGCAAGGATGGTGCCGGGGAAATCCTGCAGGGCATCCTCCAGCACTTCGCGGCTGTCCATATCAAGGTGGTTGGTAGGCTCGTCCAGCAGGAGCAGGTTATCACGCTTGAGCATCAGCTTGGTCAGCGCAACACGTCCGCGCTCGCCGCCGGAGAGGCTGGCAATGGTATCAAACACATCATCGCCGCTGAAAAGGAACATACCCAGCGCACCGCGCACCTTGCTCTGCTCCATCGTGGGGAAGGAGTTCCACACTTCATCCAGCACGGTATTGGCAGGATTAAGCTGCTGCTGGTGCTGGTCATAGTAGCCAAGGTCGATATTGGTGCCAAACTTCACGCTGCCCTTGTCGGGTGCAAGGCTGTTGGTGAGGATTTTGAACAGGGTGGATTTACCCACGCCGTTGGGGCCGATGAGCGCCACGCGGTCGCCTGTGCGCATTTTGAAGGAGATGTTTTCAAACACGGGCTGACCGTCGTAGGTCTTTTTGAGCTCCTTGACCTCGAGGGCTTCCTCGCCGCTGCGGCGGCGGGCGTCAAAGGAGAAATGCACCTGATGCTCCTCGATGGGCTTTTCCAGAAGCTCGATTTTATCCAGACGCTTCTGACGGCTTTCGGCAGCCTTGATGCTCTTTTCACGGTTGAAGGAGCGGTAGCGCTCAATGATCGCCTTTTCGCGCTCGATCTCCTTCTGCTGCAGGTTGTAGGCCTTCATGCGCGTTTCGAAATCAGCGGTGCGCTTGCGCATGTACTCGGTATAGTTGCCGGTAAACTTGATCATTTTGCCGCCAAGAATCTCGCCCATGGTGTTGCACACATGGTCAAGGAAGTAGCGGTCATGGCTGATGAGCAGCAGCGAGCCCTTGTACTCGGTCAGGTAGTTTTGCAGCCACTCAATGGCTTCCAAATCGAGGTGGTTGGTAGGCTCGTCCATGAGGATGATATCGGGCTTCTGCAGCAAAAGCTTTGCAAGGGAGAGCCTCGTGCGCTCGCCGCCGGAGAGCGTACCCACCACGCGCTGATGCATTTCGGGCTTGAGGCCAAGGCCGTTCAATACGCCCAGCATCTCGCCCTGATAAGCATAGCCCTCCGCCTCGTTGAAACGCTCCAGCAGACGCTGATAATCGGCAGTCAGCTTCATAGCCACTTCAGGGTCGGAGTTGTTTTCCATCTGCTGCTCCAAATCGCGCAGACGGTTTTCCATGGCGATGATGGGCTCAAATACGCGCAGAAGCGCGCCCCATACGGTATCCGTCAGGGCGATGTCATCCACCTGCGCAAGGTAGCCGATGCGCAGGTCCTTGCTCTTGTGAATCATACCGCCGTCAGATTCCACCTCGCCCGTGATGATGCGCATGAGCGTGGTTTTGCCGCAGCCGTTCACGCCCACCAGACCCATCTTTTCGCCCTTTTGCAGGCTGAAAGATATGCCCTTCAAAACATCGTGCGTGCCAAAGCTTTTGGTGATATCCTGTACAGAAATGAGAATCATGGATGGTTCCCCTTATCAGTTGGTGGATGGCTGAAATAAGCCATTTCACAGTATAGCAGAATGGGGGAGGGTTTGCAAATCTTAATGGAGATAGTAGCGTGTTTGAATTTTTATATGGGGTGTGATAGAATTTTATACAGAAGAACTTGAATTTGGCTGACTGTTCGAATGGTGAAAAATTTCAAGTAGAAGGTGAAACATCAAATATGAATGAACCAAATTACGATTTTGTAAATGCACATATCAATAATATTAGTTTTCCCAAAACGCTTAATCAGCTTGAAGATTTTATCTACGAACATGGTTGCTACAACATAGAAGACGTGATAAATGAAGCGGCGGATGGTTATACATATTGGACAGTTCCGCGTAGTAGTGTTGTTGGCGATGTTGTTCTGTATTTCCATGCCAAAACTGCAATACAATGGATAAGAAAACTGGAAACAGCCACAAAGGCATCAGATCCTGAAGTGCACGATAGGACGCTTTTGATGGAATGGCTCCAAAGAGCGAGAGTGTTATACTCCTTATATGGTGGTAAGATTTTTGCTATCGGCCGGGTTGGTAGTCGGCCAGAACAAGAAGATGATGTAAACCCATATCATTGGTCCGGCAGAGTATATGCCAAGGTAAAGGATTTGTATTTGCTGGAAACACCAATTGATATTTCAGAGTTTAATTCTTTTGTTTTGGTTTCCCGTCAAAGTGCGATAACGCCGTTGCCGTCGAGTGAATTTGAAAAGCTGAAATTACTTATAAAAACCAAGAACCCAAGTACACCGAACTGGTTCTTGGAGAGCAAAATTGGTGACAATAACCTTTCAAAAGTTAATCAGAATAACTTTTTACAAATTACAGATTCGTATCGCAAAAGATTTCCTTTAGAAATAAACTTTCGTTCGTATTATGTTGATTATTTTCTGAAAACACTATCGGGAAAAAATGTTTTCAGGGAATGTCAATGCCATACAGAGAAAACACCTCTGGCTCGTGTAGATAATGTGTTCGAATTTTGTGGAAAACGGTTGTTGCTTGAGGTGAAACTCAATATTGCGTTGGAAACCGATTTGATTTCTCAATTGAATCAGTACGTATACGCAGAATATATTTGTTTGTCTAATGCTCAAGATGGTCAAATAACGGATTTTGAGAAAAAGATTATGTTTGTTATAGATGTATATGCGATGTATCGATACGAAGTGAAAAACAAAGAACTTGTGAAGATGTTTGATTTAGATGAAATAAAGAGTAAAGACGATATAATAGCAAATATGGGTAAAGCAATAATTTAGTAAAGTTGGTAAATTTGAATAAATACAAAAAAGCAACCAGACTGTGCATAAGCACAAGCCGGTTGCTTTTTGTAGTGTTATTCCTCTCCG
>JAZKYW010000060.1:0-4920 GCA_045612325.1 Candidatus Limiplasma sp.
CCTTCACCACCCCCAAGAGCGGCGGCAACAGCGAGGACGTTGCCCCCTCTCCCATCGGCGAGTACGCCATCAGCTGCCTGGGCCGCGAGCGCATCTTTGAATACGCCGCCCGTCACTACGGCGCGCAGGTGGTCAACTTCCGCCTGAGCTACGCCATCGACCTGCGCTACGGCATCCTCTACGATATCTGCAGCTGGATCATGGCAGGCAAGCCCGTGCCGCTCACCGTGCCCGCTTTCAACTGCGTATGGCAGCGCTACTGCAACGAGGTAGCCATCCGCGCCCTGCTCATCGCCAACGATGAAGTGCAGAGCCTCAACGTATCCGGCCCCGAAATGGTCAACGTGCGCTATGCCGCCACCCGTCTGGGCGAGCTGCTTGGCAAGGAAGTCATCTTCGAAGGCGAAGAGGGCGACCGCGGCATTCTGGTCAACACCTCCAAGTGCGTGCGCCTGTTCGGCTATCCCGACATGGGCCTGAACGAGATGATGGAAAAGCAGGCCGAGTGGGTACTCGCCGGCGGCCGCCAGCTGGGCAAGCCCACCCATTTTGAAGAATCGAAGGGGAAATTCTGATGAAGACTGAAAGCTTGAATCTTTTGATGAAGGGCGCTTTCCTGCCCGCCATGCCTCTGGTGCTGGATGAAAACCGCAAGTTTGACGAAGCCGGTCAGCGCCGTCTGGTGCGCTATTATATGGAAGCCGGCGTGGATGGCCTGGCTGTAGCCGTGCATACCACCCAGTTTGCCATCCGCAACCCCGAGATCAACCTGTTTGAGACCGTGCTGCGCGTGGTCAAGAGCGAAATGGACGCCTACACCGCCCGCACCGGCCGTCAGCTGCTGGCTGTAAGCGGCGTTTGCGGCGAGGCTCCTCAGGCTGTAGCCGAGGCCAAGCTGGCTGGCTCCATCGGCTATGACGCCGTGCTGGTAAGCCCCGGCGGTCTGGCTCACCTGACCGAGGAACAGCTCATCGACCGCACCCGTCAGATCGCCGAAGTCATGCCCGTTGTTGGCTTCTACCTGCAGGTAGCCGTCGGCGGCCGCGTGTTCAGCTATGACTACTGGGAGAAGGTATGCGCCATTCAGAACGTGAAGGCCATCAAGTGCGCCGCCTTCAACCGCTACCTCACTGTGGACGTTGCCCGCGCCATCGCCTTTGCCGACCATCCCATCGCGCTCTACACCGGCAACGATGACAGCATCATCAACGACCTGCTCACCAACTATTCCTTCCACAAGGACGGCAAGGATTACACCGTGCGCACCGTGGGCGGCCTGCTGGGCCACTGGTCTGCATGGACCAAGACCGCTGTGGATATGTTCCGCAAGATCCAGGCCCTGCCCGAAGGCGAGCCCATCTCTGCAGACTGGTACACCCTGGCTGCGCAGGTGACCGACGTCAACAGCGCCTTCTTTGACAGCCGCAACAACTTCACGGGCGTTATCGCCGGCATGCACGAAGTACTGCGCCGGCAGGGCCTCATCAAGGGCATCTGGTGCCTTGACCCCGAAGAGGGTCTGGGCGCGGGCCAGAGCGAGGAGATCGACCGCGTTTACGCCATGTATCCCGAACTGAACGACGACGCCTTCGTGGCTGAGTTCCTCAAGAACGACGCCGCCAACTGAAAGGAACGGTCAGCATGTCTGTGACCTTTGTACAGGATTATCCCTTCCCGCCCAAGCCTGCGCCCACGCTCAAGCCCGGTGAGTTCGTCTTTTCCGCCATGTACTACAACCATGCGCACCTGACGGGCATGTGCGGCGGTCTGGTGCAGGCAGGCGCTACGCTCAAATCCTTCTATGATCCCGACCCCAAAAAGGTGGAGGCGTTCGTGCGTGCATTTCCCTATGTGCATGTGGCGCAGAGCGAAGAGGAGATCCTCAACGACCCCGAGGTGAAGCTGGTGGCGGCTGCGGCTGTCACCTGCCACCGCGCGGAGATCGGCTGTCGCGTGATGCGCGCGGGCAAGGACTACTGGACGGACAAAGCCCCCATGACCACCCTTGAGCATGTGGAAATGGCGCGCAAGTGCGTGGAGGAAACGGGCCGCAAATATCTGTGCTACTTTGCCGAGCGCATGTGCACCGAGAGCGGCGTTTTTGCGGATGAACTGATCCGAAACGGCGCCATCGGCCGCGTCATCCACGTGGAAGGCTTTGGCCCGCACCGCCTCAACCCCTCCATCCGCGATCCGTGGTTCTTTGAAAAGGAGCTGACGGGCGGCATCCTGTGCGATATCGGCTCTCATCAGGTGGAGCAGTTTTTGCACTATGCGGGCGAAACCGATGCGGACCTTGTGATGGCCCGCGTGGGCAACCGCAACAACCCCGATTATCCCACCTTTGAGGATTTCGGCGATGCGATGTTCACGGGCAAAAACGGCGCGACCTTCTACTTCCGTGTGGACTGGTTCACGCCCGACGGCCTGCGCGCCTTCGGCGACAGCCGCACGCGCATCATCGGCACCGACGGCTTTATCGAACTGCGCAAGACCGTTGACCTCGCCGTGCCCGAGATGACCCGCGATGTGGTCATCCTGTGCGACCATGAGGGCGAGCACCGCTATGACGTGCGCGGCAAGATCGGCGACCCGTATTTCTACCGCCTGCTGGATGACTGCATCAACCGCACCGAGACCCTGATGACGCAGGAGCGCTGCTTCAAGGCTGCGGAACTGTGCATCAAGGCGGCTTGGGAAGCCGTCAAAATTTGACCAAACAAATGCGCCCCTCGCAATGAGGGGCGTGCTTTGTATACAGGAGGGAAAAGCCATGGCTTATCTCGTAAGCGAGGGCGTTGAGCAGCAGCTTTCGCAGCTGCTGGAAAAGCCCCAAGTGAAAGGCGCGCTGGAATGGATCGAGCGCGACCAGGAAAACAGCCTTGAAGAACAGATCCGCCTGACCTGCGTGGAAGCGCCCACCTATCAGGAGCAGAAACGCGCAGAGCTGTTTGCGCAGCTTCTGAAAGAACTGGGTCTGGAGGATGTGCGCATCGACCGCGGCGGCAACGTGCTGGGTCTGCGCCGCGGCACAAAGGGCGGCAAAAAGGTGCTGGTGGAAGCCCATATGGATACGGTGTTTCCGCTTGGCAGCGTGCAGGGCGTGAAGCGTGAAAACGGCTTCCTCTATGCGCCCGGCATCAGCGATGACACCCGCGGCCTTGCGGTCATTCTAGGGGTCATCCGCGCACTGGATGAGGCCAACATCACCTGCTGCTCGGATATCCTGTTTGCGGGCACCACCCGCGAAGAGGGCGGCGGCGCGATGGGCGGCATGAAAGACCTGCTGGATGATATGGGTGAGGACATCGCCTGCGTGCTGAGCGTTGACAGCGCGAGCATCGAAAACATCATCTACTGCGCAACGGGTCTGCGCACGATGGAATTTACCTTCCGCGGCATCGGCGGTCATGCCTACAGCGCCTTTGGCGATGTGGCACAGCCCGTACACGCGGCGGCACGCGCGGCGGCGAAAATCGCAGCCATGGAAGTGCCCAAGGACCCCAAGACCACCTTTGCGGTATCCAATTTCCACGCAGGCAACATGGCGGGCATGCATGCCATCCCCGCGGAGTGCTCCATCGTGGTCAATTACCGCTCCAACGATGCTCAGGTGCTGGAAAAGCTGCACGAGCGCATTTTTGCCATCATGCAGGAAGCCTGTGATGAGGAGACCGCCCGCTGGGGCAAGGATACCGTCACGTGGTGCCACCGCTGCCATTGCGATGTGCCTGCAGGCTCGCAGGATATCCACGCGCAGCTGGTGGAAGAACTGGCGTCCGTCATCCGCCTGATGGGACGCGAGCCGCGCTTCCTGCCCGGCGGCGCTACCAACTGCAACATTTCCATCGCCCGCGGCATTCCCTCGGTGTGCATGGGCTTCAGCTGGTGCGCGGAGGGCGATACCACCATGGACCACACCCTCAACGAGAAATTCCCCATCGAAAATGCCTTCAAGGGCGTGCAGACAGCGTTTTTGATGACGCTGCTGGCGGCAGGCATGGCTGAATAAACCAACGAAAAAGGCACGTCTTCGGACGTGCCTTTTTGTGTGCGCTCACGCAGCCACCTGTACCGATACCTCCTCGCCCGTATCGGCATCGATGCACACACGGTATTGCTGCTGCGCGTAGGCGGCAAGCAGCTCGTAACACAGCCGCTCTTCTTTACCGTCATCCACAACGCACAGCCGCGCATCGTTTACCTTCAGCAGCGGGCTTGCGGCTTTCAGCGCCTGCTCCTGCGTAAGGGCGGGGGAAAGATGCGTGCGCTCGGTGTGATTCATCAGATACTGCCGCGCTTCCATGCCCACCACTTCGCCTGTGTCCATGCGCAGCTGCAGCTTGATGGCGTCGGGGTAGAGCAGCACATCCTGCTGAAGGGGGATGAACTCGATGACCGCCAGCCCGTCATACACCTGATACGCGCCTGCCTCCATGGGCGGATAGCCGCGTGAGGACAGAAATGCCTGCGCCTCGCTTGTGCATTCCTCCAGCGTAAGACCGCCCGCAAAGGCGGCGCGCTCGGGCATCATCCACAAAAGCTGTCCGCCCTGTCTGGTTACTTCGGCATTGAGCACTGTGCCGTCCGTCAGCGTCAGGCGTACGCCGTGCGCGGCAAGCGCGCCGCCTGCGGATACGCCCGTTTCCGCGCTGCGCACGCGGTTTTCACCCACAAAGCGGCGGGCGATGTCCACCGCCTGACGGGCATCCACCGTGGCTGCGCCAAGCCCGCGCGGCGCATGCTGCTTTGGCGCATCGGAGAAAACGCCGTCATACACCGAGGCGGTGAGCGAATCATCCTGTGCGTAAAAATCGTTGGGCTCATGCCTGCCCATATCGTTTTGCACGGCGGCAAGCTGGCCCATGAGCAGCGTGCAGTGGCTGCTGACCTGCTCAAGCTGCGAAAGCGCTTCGGCGG
>JAZKYW010000061.1:0-7594 GCA_045612325.1 Candidatus Limiplasma sp.
AGAACTGATTGCCTATTTGGATTACTACAACAACCGGCGCATCAAAGCAAAACTGAAGGGCTTGCCGCCTGCTATTCACAGACAACAAGCCCTCGAGGCCGCTTAACTTATTCTTTTGTCTAACTTTTTGGGGTCACTTCATTGTGAGGTGACCCCTTTCGTATTTACGGTGGAATTTTGGACAGAGTATAGCATGAATGGCTATAAGTTGTCAATTTTGTTTTTAGTTGATATACAGCGGGTGTTCACGGCCCGACCATGGACTTTCATGAACGCTTTGACGGCCTGGTTGTACTGCGTGACCCGGCTATTGTCATACCGGATACTCATCGCGCCCATGCCTGTCGAAAGAAATGGTATGAGGGCGGCACAAAGTGCACCGAATGGTTACGCGATACTTTCCACCCGGTGTGCAAGTGAAAAGGGACAAATCCCAACCGCTGTTTTTCATGTATTCCACGTCGTATGGGCCGAGTGTTTCTTTCAGAGCCACGCGATAGGTAAACACATTGCCATCGATGTCGGTAAATACGACGGATGCACCCTCGTAGAGCTTGTTGAGATTGCCGAAATGGGATGAGTAGTTGTGAGCGGCGATAACCAGGTCGTTGGTGTAGGGCGATCCTACATATCGGCACGGGGACTTTTTTAAACGCGGATAGCTCCACTCGCTGATGATGGGCAGCTTCAGTTCCAACGCCGGAATTTCGAGCAGGCCAATATACTCCTGGCCTTCATGGCGTAATGTGGGCATTTCCATGTTGGGATTCAGTTGATAATCCGGAATTTCCATTTCGGTATACAGAGGCGCCGAAACGTCCGCTTGCGCATAATACAGCGTTTCGGTCCCTTCGGTGTTTTCCTCCAATGGAATGGTTACGGATATGTTCACAGCGGTGCCGGCGGGCGATGCGGCGGGAAGGCTGATTGGCTGCATCAGCAGGTTTTCCAGATGAGCGGCCGTTTCGTGCGCTGTGCGGCCTGCCATGTAAGCATCAAGCAGGTTGTATGCGCTCATCAAAGCGGCGGCTGCCAGCAGCAATATGCCTGTGCGGATCAGGAATCGTCCTTTTTTTCTACGTCGTTTTTTTGACATATCAGTATCCTCGACGGCGCAAAAGGCCCAGCAAAATGAACAGCACGCCAAGCCATGCCAGTATGCCAACCGGCCACCACAGTTGACCGGTTTGGGGCAGATTACCATCGCCGTAGCCGGGTGGGGTGGGGGTCGGCGTTGGTGCGGGAGAGGGGGTGATGGTTGGGTCGTCAGGCTCATCGGGGAGGTAGGTGTTGGTGATGACAAACGTAATGCCTTCACGGATGATGCTTACAGTGTAATTTGGAATTGCATCTTCCACCACATTCCATTGGCTGCCGGCGTCCAGTCCTTCCCATGTGTGCCGCCACAGGTTATCAGCGTTCAGCTTCACCGTATCATATACCATTCCGTTTTGCAAAAGGTGTACTGTAATCTCCGAGGGAAGGGTGATGTTGTAATCTGCTGTGTTCCAGATTTTCAGCACTTTTCGAGTGGTTTCCGTCTCATCCGGCAGAATGGGCAGATCAGGTTCGGAGGTATATTTGGCGTTGATGAGCACATCGTAGTTCCATTCTTCCTGCAAGCTGTTCCAACCGGGCAGTTGGATTATGGTGGGCTGAATGGTGTAGATCAGGTTGTTGGCAAGGTGTTGTTCGCTTATGATCAAATACAGGCCTTGCTCCATATCCTCAAAGGAAACCATGCCGTTTTCATTGGTTGTACCGCTGAAGAAGGGAACCAGATGATCGCGAAGCACGTAGCCTTCCAGAGTGGAGCCCAGCCCGGCTATAGCGGATTCACTTGAGGTGTCGATGTTCACATTGTAGCGGTCAAAGGGTGGGGCAACGGTCACCTTGCCATCCGCGTCGACATCAGCGATGCGGAACAAGCGGAATGTTGCACCCGAAATGGCTGTATTGTTGGCTCGAAAACATACCGTGAGACGCACGTTGCGTTCAAGGTCTATCTTCTGCGCTGCCTGCGCGCCGACACACCACAGCAGCAGTACGGCCAGCAGTAGCGCAACCAGCTTATTCCTCGTCATTGTAGTCATCATCCTTGCGATGGTATTTTGGTTTTTTGGGTATCAGGAGCATAGTGAACAGCACAAGCAGAATGGGAGTAGCCACAATGGGGGCAATGAGCAGCGGCTCAATCTGCATAGCATCGGCTGTCACGCGGATCTTTTTGGAGGTAGCAAGGTTTTCTACGCGATGACCGCGTACCAACAGGCGATGACTGTTGATGCCGTAAGGCGTGCAGGTCACCAGCGTACACAGGTCCTGTCCCTCTTCAATCAAAAGTGAACTGGTTTCATCAGGGTTAACGATCAAAATCTGGTCTACTTCGTAGGTGAGCACTTCGTCCAGAATGCGAAGCATGAATACGTCGCCCAACATTACTTGATCCAGGTCGGTAAATAGCTTGGCACTGGGAAGACCGCGGTGGCCGGACAGTACGCAATGGGAGCTTTCGCCGCCTACAGGCAGGCTGCTCCACTCCAGGTGGCCTACGGCAATCTGCAGTACTGCATCGCTGGTGCCGTGGTAGATGGGCAGCGTACACTTGATGGAGGGAATTTCCACATAGCCCATGGCTCCAATGCCGGATATGTTGAGCAACTGCTCGTATTCTTGCTGCTGTTGTTCGGTAAGTAAATAGTGGTTGGGGCGGTTGATAAGTCCATCGTTGTAGGTCCTTGCGGATTCAATCAGTGCCTTATAGCGTTCCTTATCCAACTGCGCAATGTCGCTTGCGTAGTTGGCAATGACCTGAGACTGGCGGAAAGAGTTCCAATAGTCCGCTATGGTGGGGTACAGCAGCAAGGACAGGCCTGCAAGAAGGATCACGATCAAAATAATCGTGGTCAGATGATTGCTTTGTTTCTTCTGCATGCAGACTTCTCCTTGCTGCTGTACCGGAGGAGCGTACTCCTCCGGTACAGCGGATTTGTTTTAATCAAAAGCGCTTATGGAATCATTTTTAGTTTTCACTCATGCGCTTGCGGGTGATGAGCAGCACAACAGCCGCAGCCACCAGAACGCCGCCCGCGATGTAGAACAGCGTGGTACCCACGCCGCCGGTTTCAGGCAGCATAGCGCCGGTCTTGTTGACGATCTGCACGCCGGAGTTGACGGAGTAGATGCCGTCGTTGAAGGTGGAGTACAGGTTGCCGTCGGAAATGATGAACTTGCGGCGTTCGGTCAGCTGGTTGAAACCGTTGGGAGCCTTGGTCTCTGCCAAATAGTAGGTGCCGTTGTCGAAGCCGTCTACACGCACAGCGCCCAGAGCCAGAACAAGGGTGTAGGTAGCGCCTTCTTCTTCGATCGAATTCGCACGCACGTACTCTTTTACATGGCCGTCTTCGTCACTTACCAATTGAGCAACAACGGCAATCTGTTCACCGCCCGTTTCGGCAGTCCAAATAGAGAATTCGGCACCGGTGATCAGCTTGTTCTGGGCATCAGTCTTGATGATATCGAAACCGAAGGTCTTGGTCTTGGCTACGTCAGGGGCGGTAAAGTGGTTGTCACCATAGCTCAGCTTTGTTTCGTTGGGGTTGCCATCGGTGCCAACGATGGCGTTTTCGTTCAGAATGGCGGAGTAATGGACGATGATCTTGTCGTTGGTGCTCAGATGGTTGCAGAATTCAGACGTAAAGCGGATTTCAAACGTGCAATCATCATCCAAACCGTTTTCAACGGTGTCCTTCGTCACAAGAGTGTAGTAGTTTTCGGGCGTTAAGGTGCCTTCTGTGGTGGTAGTGCCGGGAATAACGTGATGGATTGTAATGCTGTCAGGATCGAAGGTGAGGCCGGCGCTCATTTTGTCGTGCAACACATAGTTCTGGGCGCCATCGTGCACGTTGATGGTGGTGCGGAACTCTACCGTCTGACCAATGTCGGCCGTGTTAGCGTCAGACCACTGGTCGGTGGAGTCTTCCTTCACCTGCTTGTCGAGGGTGGGCGCGCCGTTCTTGCTGTTGATGGCGGCATTGGGGTTGGTGGTGGTCAGGCCGCACAGAGCACCTACACTGGAATCCACCAGATAGTAGCCAAGGGTCAGGTTGGAGAATACACCCGCCCCGCCGGTGATCACGAATTGACCATCGGTTTCAGAACTCTGTACGGGGGCAATGCCGTGATCTTCAGCATAAGCCAGAGCCTTCTGGGCAAAGGTTTCCACATCGGCAGCAGTATTCTTGTTTTCCTTCCAGGTTACATAACCGGTAGCGTCGATCGTTACATAGGTCTGCACTTCGGCCAGTGCAAAGAATTCAGCCCAATCGCGGTTTACCTTGTAGGAATAGGCACCTTCGGAGATATCGTAGCTTTCCAGGTCCAGCAGCTTGTACACTTCGTACTTGGCTTCGGCGGAAACGCCGTTGATGGTAATAGTACCGGTAACCGGACCGTCTTCAGCTGCAGCGAAGTTCATCAGGGATAGGGTAAGAACCAGGGCGAGTACCAAGGCCATAAGGTTTTTGAAGGTCTTCATGGTGTTTGTTCCTTTCTTGTGTTTTTTTCTGTTGCGTGTTTTTGGGTTGGTTACGCTTGGGGGAATGATCAGGAATCCTCCCTTCTGCGTGATTTTTGTTTATGAACCAGCAGGAGCCATGTGGCTGAAAGCGTCAGCACAAGGCCGCCTGTGGTGTACAGAGATGCACCGCTGCCGCCTGTTTCAGGCAGCATGTAGGTGAGGGTGGAGTGGTTGGTGATGGTGGTTTCATAGTGGTTGCTTGAACCGCCCATCAGCGTAACGTTGCCATAGCTTGGCGTCCACTCCGGCCAGGAGGAGACTTCTTCCACTGTATAGAGAATGAGCTGCCCGGAAGCATCGTACTTGGGAAGCCCGGAGAAGGTGACTGACCAGTTGCTCTTTAGGTTCAGTTTCTGCGTCAGGCCGGAATCACGGCCGTTTTCCAGCAATCTTACTTCTACTTGCAGCTGCTCATACATGGCGCTGGTGGCGTGCGTGCCCAGGTTCCATGCCTTTTTCACAGACAAGCTGACTGTTTCTTCTGCACCAACAGGGCTGTTGGTGATGCGGTAGGCCAGCCCATCCGGAGGCGCCTCTTCGTGAATTTGCACCTGACGATAGAGGGTGTAAATCATGGCGCTTTCGTAGGTATGCGCGTTCAGCGTGCCGTCGTTGGCAAGATTGCAGATGTAGGAGATATCGCTGGATGTGCGGTTGTAGGAGAAGCGACCACTGTTGTAGTTCAGGTCGTAGCCGCTGTAAGGATTGTTGGCCGCACGGAAACGCCAATCTCCGAAGTACAGGGTTTGATTGTTTTCGTTGGTCAAGCGTACCTTGCCATTGCTGACGGTGGCCTTCCAACGCGCACTCTTGGAGGATTTGGCCGTTTCCTCATCTGTTATGACGGAGATGTAGTTGTTGGTTGCGGACAGGAAGCCCTCGTCGCTTCTGATGATATAGGTTTGACCGTTTTGGAAGTTGTTGGCCTTCAGCCATACCGTTGCATTAAGCGACTCCGGCGTAATGACATCCACACCGCCCACATAGCCGGAAACAGTGCCTTCCTCTACGCTGTAACGCACCAAGGTAACGCCGTCTGCGTAGTATTTGGGCATGTTTTCCCAGGTGAACTGCCAGTTGTTGGCGGCACTGAGCGTTTCCTCACGGATGCGCGCGCCATCTACCAACAGATAGACGGTAATGCTGTCATTGGAGTGGTCTTCTGTGTCATTCCACCGTTTGCGGACGTGGATGTTGGTGTTTTCTCCATCGTACTGGCTGTTGGTGATGACCAGGAATGCCTCCTGCGTATCCAAGGAGATTTTGTAGCCGTGAACGGTGAAACCGCTGGACAGATTGCCCTGATCTGCAATGACACGATAGGATGCAACGCCGAGGTTGTTCAGCTCCATTACCACGATGCCCTTGGTGGCGTCATAGCCGCCGGCGGGGGATTTGGTTTCCTTGATGTAGTAGGTGCTGCCGGCTGCAAGGCCCCACATTTCCGCCTTGCCGTTGATTACCACGAACACGTTGGTGGCGTTTTCGCCGCTGTTGTAGGCGGATTCGCTGGTCCAGAGCTGTGCGGGCTGGGTGCATTCCGCATTCGTAAATACGGAGAATTCTGCTCCGTTGAGCATATGGCGCGTGAGCACGTCTTCCTTCTGAAGGGTCAGGGTGTAGAGGGTGCTCAGGTTAAAACGGATCTTACAGTTGGAAAGTGAGGAGCCGCGTTCCAGATAGTACAAAGTCAGAGTGTGTTTGCCGGGTTCCAAATGCGTAACGTTACCGCTGCCGGATCCGTTTATCCGTACTTCGCCGGTAGAGAAGTTAATCGTGCCGCTCTGTTCGGCATGGATGCCGCCAAGGTCCAGAACAACCCGTCCATCTACCAAAACCCATACGTCATCGTCGCCGCTGAATTCGAACACGAGCTGATCACCATGGAGACTGGCGTTGGCGTAATTGCCCTCAGAATCCCGCGTGCCCGGTTTGTTGGGCAGATAGAATTCAATTTCCGAACTCATGCCGAACCAGTAGTTTGTGCCAACGCTGTTCGTGTTGCTTTGTGAGGTGTTGTACTGGGCGTCGTACTCATAGTGGGTTACGCCGTTGTATTCGCCATCTTCTCCTGCGTAGGAGTAGGTTTTGACCGTTTTGCCGTTGGTGTTGGCATATGGCGAGTTGAAAGGCAGGAAGTCAGCGTTGGAGTTGTTGCCGGGCGAGTCGCTGGTGCGCTCCAAGTATTCATACACGTAGAAGCGACCGTTGCTCTTGTTGTAGGAAGCAGCATTGTAGCGGGAATCGTAGTAGTAGTAACCGTAGTGTTCCGGTTGATTGGGATCGTTGCCGTACTGGAAGAGGTGATTGCCTTTACCGATGTATTGCTTGCCCAGAACACCTTCCCCGCTAACGGGGTCAAACGAGTTATCGGTGCCAAACAGCAGGTTTCTAAGCGTAGCGTTGTACAAACCGCTGTTAACGCCGCCATTCTCGTTATCGGCGTTCAGATTCTCAGGTCGGGACGCTTTGCCAACGCTGTCCCAGTCGCGGAAAATAAAGTTGATAGAATCACCGTCGGTGCGCAGCGACCAGGTTTCACTGTGACCGGTGGAAGATACCGTGACATTTGCCGACAACGACCGCATGTTGAACAGGGAGTTGTAATCGAACACGCGGGTGGTGATGAAGTTGTTGGTGTTTTCGGTGTCGGCAACTTGAGAATTGTAACGGCCAATGTTGTAGCTGGCGGCTGCCCAGTCAGCATAGAATACCATGTTTTCGGTTACGGCTACATCCGCACCCGGTGCGTAGTACCCGCCGTTGATGATGTCATACCATCCACGCAGCGTGTATTCGTATTTTGCAGGGCTTTGCCAACTGGTGGGCAGTGTGAATCGGCCGTCGGTAACCAGGTAGCCGTTGTTTGGCGATCCGCCAAGGCTCATGAGACCGCCGTTGGTGCCGTCCAGCCAGACGTAGCATTCGAATGTTGCACCAAAGTTGAACACCGCCGCGTGTGCCTGGGATTGGGTCATGCTGAATACGCCGCTGCTTGCATTGAGATAGGCATAT
>JAZKYW010000062.1:0-3045 GCA_045612325.1 Candidatus Limiplasma sp.
AAAGATCAAGACAGGGGAGATCGCGCTGACGGATGAGATCGTCATCAGCCCCGAGGCTGCCGGGCAGATCGGCAGTCAGGCACTGCTGGATGCCGGAGCGGTTTATACGCTGGAAACGCTGCTGCATGCCACCATCATTGCCAGCGCAAACGATGCAGCCTGCGCCCTTGCCGAGCACATGGCAGGCACGGAGGAAGCCTTCACCCAGCTGATGAATGAACGCGCCCGTGAGCTTGGTATGACCAACACCTTTTATGTAAACAGCACAGGCCTGCCCGATACGCGCCAATACACCACCGCGCGGGATGTGGCCCTGCTGGCGTGCGAAATTTGCCGCCATCCGCTGTATTTTGAGCATTCGTCGGTGTGGATGGATACGCTTACTCATCCCAGCGGACGCACCACGGATTTGACCAACACCAACCGCCTTGTGCGTTTCTATAATGGCTGTGACGGACTTAAAACAGGCAGCGCGGATGCAGCCAGATACTGCCTTGCAGCCACCGCGCAAAAGAACGGCTTTCGGCTGATCGCCGTTGTTTTGGGTACGCCTGTCAGCCAGACGCGATTTGATGAGGCACGAGCCATGCTGGATTACGGCTTTGCCAATTACAAGCGCGTAACGCTTCTGCAAAGAGGCGACAGACTGGGAAAGACCGTGCGCGTAAAGCTTGGCATGCAGGAAGAAGTGGAAGCCGCGGCGGGCAGCGGTGTTAGTATGCTCATCCGTCCCGGGCAGGAAAAGCAGCTTTCGCTGGAGGTGGAATTGCCGCAGGAGGTGGATGCGCCTGTGCACGCAGGCGATACGCTCGGCGTGGTGCGGGTCATGCTGCAGGGCGAAATCGTAGCCAAACTGCCGGCTGTGGCAGCGCAGGATGTGGGCATGCCGGGCATGATTTCAGCATTTGTGAAGCTGCTGCGCAACTGGCGCTGAAATGCATCAAAGTAGGGGGGCAAAGCCCCCTTTTTGCTGTTTTTGGCAGGAAAAAACCCTCTGTTTGTAGAAAATGAAATGCAAACGGAGGTCGTTCAAATATGAATATTTTTGTATGCATCAAACAGGTTCCGTCTACCAACAAGGTACAGGTGGATGAAAAAACCGGCGTGCTCAAGCGTGACGGCATCGCCAGCAAAATGAATCCCTATGACCTTTACGCGCTGGAAACAGCGCTTCGTTTGCGTGAGAAAAACGGCGGCAAGGTCGTGGTAGGCACCATGGGCCCGCCTCAGGCGCAGGCTGTTGTCAAAGAAGCCTACATGATGGGCGCGGATGACGGCTATGTGTTCTCCGACCGCCGTCTGGGCGGCGCGGACGTGCTTGCCACCAGCTACACGCTTTCGCAGGCCATTCAGAGCGTGGGTGATTTTGACCTCATCCTCTGCGGCAAGCAGACTACCGACGGCGATACTGCGCAGGTTGGCCCCGCCATTGCCGAGCATCTGGGCATTCCCCATGCGGCATGGGTGAGTAAGCTGGAAGTGGTGGGCGACGGCGTGAATGCCGAGCAGCAGCTGCAGGATGTAATCGAGACCGTGCACATGCCCTTCCCGTGCCTTGTAACGGTGGAGCAGGATATCCATGTGCCCCGTCTGCCCAGCCTCAAAACCGCCCGCGAAATCGGCGATAAGCCTGTGCATATTCAGGGCCTGGATACCTTCCTTGATACCGACCCCAACCACTACGGCCTTACCGGCAGCCCCACGCAGGTGGAGCGCATCTTCCCGCCGCAGAATGACGTGGAGCACGAAGTGTGGTCGGGCGATGACAGCGCAGATAAGCTGATGGACACCCTGAAAAAGTGGAAGTTTGTATAAGGAGGCGCGACCATGGCACAGATTGCGATTTTGGAACGTAAGTGCACCGGCTGCGGCCTGTGCAAAACAAACTGTCCCTTCGGCGCCATCGATATGGTGAATGGCAAGCCGGAATTGAATGCCGCGTGCAAGGTGTGCGGCATTTGCGTAAAGAACTGCCCTGAGAAAGCCATCGTCAAGCTGGAGACCAAGGTGGACTCGGTGGATAAATCCAAATGGAACGATATTCTGGTGTATGCCGAAGTAAGCGGCGGCCGTCTGCATCCCGTGGGCCTTGAACTGCTTGGCAAGGCGGGCGAGCTTGCGCAGGCTGTGCCGGGCTTTAAGGTAAAGGCCGTGCTGGTAGGCGACGGCGTTGCCGCCTATGCTGAAGAACTGCGCCATTACGGCGTGAGCGAAGTGGCGGTATACGATGCGCCCGAGCTGGGCTACTTCCGCGCTGACGCTTATGCTGCCTGCGTGGAGGATTACATCAAGTACGCCAAGCCCAGCGTTGTGCTGGTGGGCGCTACCGCTTTGGGCCGCAGCCTTGCGCCGCGTCTGGCTACGCGTTTCCACACGGGCCTCACGGCGGACTGCACCACGCTCGTTCTGCGTGAAAACACCGACCTTGTGCAGATCCGTCCTGCATTCGGCGGCAACATCATGGCGCAGATCGTTACGCTCAACACCCGTCCGCAGTTTGCCACCGTGCGCTACAAGGTGATGAATCCTCCCGTACGCGCCGAGGAAGCCGCAGGCGAGATCGTCATGCGCAAAATTCCCAAGGGCGTTGCCGAATCCAAATCCAGCAGCGTGAGCGTGACTCCCGTGCCGCCCAAGCAGAGCATTTCCGATGCGGAGATCCTCGTGGTAGGCGGACGCGGCCTTGCCAAGGAAAGCGACCTTGATATGATCAAGGAACTGGCAGCCCTGCTCGGCGGCGACTGGGCCGTTACCCGTCCGCTGGTGGAAAAAGGCTGGACCACCAACGACCGTCAGATCGGTCTTTCGGGCCGTACCGTGCGCCCGAGGCTCATCATCACCTGCGGCGTGAGCGGCGCCATCCAGTTCACCGCCTGCATGAACGGCTCGGATCACATCGTATCCATCAACACCGATAAGGACGCGCCCGTTTTTGATACGGCGCACATTGCCATCGTGGGCGACCTGTACGAGATCGTACCGCAGATGATTCAAAAGCTTAAGGAGGCGCAGGCATGATGTTCAACCGTGTAACGGAAGCTGATC
>JAZKYW010000063.1:0-12067 GCA_045612325.1 Candidatus Limiplasma sp.
GGTATACGAGTGCGTATCGCAGCCAACCCGGCTATTCCCGTATGAGCGTTACGGCAGAAAAAGCGCACAGCGGACAATACAGCGTTGTTGTTGAAAACGCAAGCGCCAATGATGCAAGGTTTATCTGCACTGTTAAAGTAAAACCCGAATCGCTTTACCGTTTGAGCGGTTATGTATTCGTTGACAAAATGGAGGATATCGGCAACGGCGCCAATTTTGGCGTTGAAGGCATTAATTCTTCGTCTGAAGGCATTTTTGATACTGCGGCTCAGTGGCAGTACATCGAATGGTATGGCGAAACAGGGGAAGACCAAACTGAAGTAACGCTTGGTTTGCGTGTTGGCGGATACAGCGCGGAAAGCACAGGCAGAGCGTACTTCGACGACATCGTGCTTGAAGAAGTTGACAGCGTTCCTGATGGTGTAATCGCATCCCTTTGGTTTAACTACGCTGCAAGCGCGCCTGCTGAGGAAGAAAAGAAAGATTCTTCTTCCGATAAGAGCACAGGCTGGTTTGTAATTCTTGCGTGTGTGTTCCTTGGCTTTGTATATTGGGCACATCAAAAGGGTAATCGCGTTCCTGAGCGTTCTTTCTCTTTGGTTGCTGTGCTCGTTTTGCTTGTTGCTGTCGTGCTACGCATTATTCTTGCGGTCAACATTGAAGGCTATGAAGTGGATATCAATTGCTTCCGTGCCTGGAGTATGCGTGTTGCCAGCGTTGGCCCTGCCAATTTCTACGCCGCAGACTATTTCTGTGATTATCCTCCCGGAGCGCTGCTGCTTTTGTGGCCGATTGGCGCTCTCTTGAACAGCGGAATTCAAACGAATGGGGCAATGCTTCTTTGCGTCAAGCTCCTTCCGTTGATTTGCGACATGCTCGGCGCTTTCTGCGTATGGAAATACGCTAAAAAGTATACGAACTCGGTCGGCGCTGTTTTGGCCTCCTGCTTCTATTTGTTCAATCCTGCCGTGCTTGTAAACGCTGCAGCGTGGGGACAGATGGACAGCGTGCTTGCGTTGCTGCTTACCTTGACTGCCTTTGCGGCTATGGAAAAGAAGTGGGACTACGCGATTCCGTTGTTTGTTGTATCTGCACTTGTGAAGCCTCAGGCACTGCTGTTTGGGCCCATTGGCGTTGCAGCGTTTGGCTTTGACGTGCTGAATAGCAAGAAAAGCAGAAATGAAATTTTCGTTAAGACGCTGAAGGGCATGGGGACTGCGCTGGCTGCGGCCCTTGTGATCGTATTCCCGTTTGCTTTCCGTCAGGAGAAGCCTCTTAGCTGGTTGATTTCGCTTTATGGTTCTACGCTTGGCTCTTACGCGTATGCAACGCTTAACACGGCTAACCTGTATTATCTTGCCGGGGCTAACTGGACTGCTTTGACGCAGAGCGTACCTGCTTTGATTTGCGTAGTTCCTGCTGTACTGCTTACTGCCTGTGCAGCAGCTTTGGTTTATCCTAAAACCGCTAAGCGTTTGTGCGGCGTACAGCCTAAGGCGAATGTGCTTGCTGCACTGATGCTGCTGATGGCGGCATTTCTGGTGCTGGTAATGACCATCGATGCAGATTACAGCGTCTATGGCTATGGATGGATGGCATTTTCCTATCTGTTTGCCATTGTCTGCATGTTTTTTGACCGCAACATGAAGCATCTGCCGTTTTACATGGCGCTTGCGCTTGTGGGCGTATATGTGCTTGGTGTAAAGGTGCACGAACGTTATTTGTTCCCGGCGCTGATTTTGCTGCTTGTAACCTACATCAACAGCAAGCATCGCCGTGTGATGTGGCTTTTCGCCGGATTTAGCGCTACAACGTTTGTGAATACGGCAATCGTGCTGGATAATTCCATTCTTTTCGGTGCCGCACAAGGTCACTTGAATGCTGATACGATGTTCGTGAATATCGTGCTTTGCGTTTTGAATCTGGCGCTTTGTGTGTATGCAGGTTTGATTGGTTTGCAGGGACTTACAAAAAGCGATGTCTGCAAGAAGCAAACCAAACAGCCCGAAAAGAAGACAGCAGCTTCTGAAACCAATATTGCAAGCGGCAAAGGCGAGTCGTATCGCAACATGCTTCTGCATCCGCGCGACTACAAACTTCGCCTTACATGGCGTGATTATCTGATCATTGGCATTACGACCGTTGCCTATGCTGTTTTGGCGTTCTCCAATCTCGGCAGCATCGTTGCACCGCAAACAGCATGGGTATCCACCTCTGCAGATGAAACGGTTGTATTCGAGCTGGATGAGGATACAACGTTTAGCGTACTGTATTACGCAGGCGTCAGCTATCGTGATTTTGCTATTTCCGCAAGTGAAGACGGCGTCAACTGGTCGCAGAGCTATCCTTGCCAGATGCGCGAAGGTCTTTGCTACCGCTGGAATTATGCCGTAGAATCGCAGACTGCAGACGGTAAAACTACGTATTTTGCCAACAACGCATCCAACATCCTGTGGCTGAAAGGCAAGTACCTGAAGGTGGAAACCCGTGAAGCAGGTCTGAACCTTTGGGAAGTCGTTGCCCGAGACCAGAGCGGAGCCAATCTTGCGCTGAAACTGGTTGAGAATGCCAACGCGCATCCTGAACTGCTGATTCAAAGCAAGCCTGCGGCGAATCTGATCGATGAAACGGATACTTGCGTGGGTGAGCCCGGCTGGTATAACGGCACGTATTTCGATGAGATTTATCATGCGCGTACCGGCTATGAACATCTGCACGGACAGGCGCCTTACGAAACGACGCATCCGCCGCTTGGTAAGCTGATGATGTCTGCTGCTATCGCCATCTTTGGCATGACGCCTTTTGGCTGGCGTTTTGCCGGTGCACTGATTGGCGTGCTGATGCTGCCTGCCATCTATCTGCTCGCTTTGCAGCTTACGCATAAGCGCAATATTGCGTCCATTTCGATGCTCGCTCTTACGTTTGACCTGATGCATTTTACGCAGACGCGAATCGCCACCATCGACTCGTTCCCTGTGTTCTTCATCATGCTGACGTATGTGTTTATGTTTCGTTACATGCAGATGGATTCTTTTGCTGTAAGCGACATCCGGCATCCCAAACTAATGGACAAAGCATACTTGAAAACGCTTGTACCGCTGTGCCTTTGCGGCGTATGCATGGGTTTGTCCATCGCAAGCAAGTGGATCGGTATGTACTCCGGCGTTGGTCTGGCTTTCCTGTTCTTCATGACCATGTACAGACATCTTCGTGTCAATGACGTTGCATGGGGCTTGAACGAAAAAGAGTTTGACCACGAGCAAAAGGCCCGTATCGAAGCAGCAAGAACGTTTACGGTGCACCGCATCGCCATTACCTGCGGTTTCTGTGTTCTGTTCTTTGTGATCATTCCTGCTGTTATTTACTGCCTGTGCTACATTCCGTATCTGTCGCCTACAGGCCCCGTTACCCTGAAACGCATTATGCAGGCGCAGCAGAACATGCTGAATTATCACAGTCAGCCCGGGTTGGGCGCAGACCATCCCTTCCAGTCTCCGTGGTGGCAGTGGCCCTTCATCCTTAAACCCATGTGGTACTGCCAGGATACGTATGAGTCCGTTGGTTTCGCCTCCACGATTTCGTGCTTTGGCAACCCCTGGGTTTTCTATATCGGCGCGGTAGCCATGGTGGCGCTGCTTGTATGCTGGGTCAGAAAATATCTGCGTATTCACGATAACAGGCTTGTAATTGCCTATGGTGATGGCGACCTCACGCTTGTATGCATTTGTGTAGGTTTCCTTGTGCAGTATCTGCCTTGGGTGCTCGTTCCCAGAAGCATGTACATGTACCACTATTTTGCCAGTGTTCCGTTCATCATTATGGCTACAGCAATTCTGATTGACAAACTGACGGCAGAAAAGCCCGTTGTGCGAACAGTTGTTACTGCCGGATATCTCGTGGGAACGATCGTCTTTTTCGTGATGTTCTTCCCGTATGCATCGGGTTATCTGACCAGTACGGAATGGCTTGATGCCATGAAGTGGTTTAAGGGCTTGTATTACTAAGAAAATCGATTCAAAGGATGGTGGCTTGGATGCTTGCAAAAACCAACGCATGCGCTTTGAGCGGCGTATCAGGCGTACCTGTTGAAGTGGAAGCGTTTGTTTCTCCGCAGGGAATGATTGGTTTTGAAATCGTAGGTTTGCCGAGCGCTGCCGTCAAGGAAAGCCGCGACCGTGTACGCGCGGCTATTGCAAACAGCGGCTACCAGTTTCCTTTGGGTCGGGTAACGGTGAATCTTGCGCCCGCTGACATTCGTAAGGAAGGTACAGCCTTTGACCTTGCTATAGCAGTTGCGCTGATTACTGCGAAAAATCCTCATGATTACTCCTCGCTTGGGGATACCATGCTGCTTGGTGAGTTGTCTCTGCAGGGCAAACTGATGCCTGTGCGAGGCGCGCTCAGCATGGCCATTACGGCTGCTGAACACGGCATCCGAAACTTGATTCTGCCCAAGCAAAATGCGATGGAATGTGAATGTATCGATTCCATTCACATCTATCCTGCGGAATCTTTGGCGCAGGTTTGTGCATTTCTGAGCGGTAAGGAGCAAATTGAAGAGCATCCTCATACATTGTTCTCTCAGCTTCAGGCAGATACGCCTGTTGTGCATGACCTTAAGCACGTGAAAGGTCAGGAGATTGCGCGCAAAGCTTTGGAAGTTGCTGCGGCTGGCGGACATAATCTGCTGATGGTAGGCATTCCCGGCAGCGGCAAGACCATGCTTGCCAGATGTCTGCCCGGTATTTTGCCCCCGCTTACTTATCAGGAAGCCCTTGAAACTTCGTTGATTCACTCTGCTTCGGGAGAATTGGGCGCCGACCAGCGACTAATGACAACTCGTCCTTTCCGTTCGCCGCATCACAACGCTTCGATGCCCGCGATGATTGGCGGCGGCAACAGAGCCAAGCCCGGTGAGGTTTCGCTTGCTCATAACGGTGTGTTGTTTCTTGACGAGCTTCCCGAATTTCAGCGTCAGACGCTGGAGGCGCTTCGCCAGCCGTTGGAAGATGGTTTTGTCAACATTACAAGAATCAACGAACAGCACCGCTATCAGAGTCAGTGCATGCTTGTTGCGGGCATGAACCCCTGTCCCTGCGGCAATCTCGGTAGCAGGAAAAAACAATGTACCTGCTCGCCCAACGAAATCAAGCGATACTTGGGCCGTATCAGCGGCCCTCTGCTTGACAGAATCGATTTGCAGGTTGAAATGGATGCCGTTTCCATTGAAGAAATCGAGAGCAAGCAGGAGCAGGAAGACAGTGCAACGGTGCGTAAGCGCGTGCTGGAAGCACGCCAATTGCAGCAGGAGCGTTATGCTTCGCTGGGATACTACTGCAATGCGCAGCTTGACCAGCAGGGCGTTGATAAATTCTGTCAGATGACGCCGGATGCCAAGAAACTTCTTCATCAGGCTGTCGAAAGGTTTCACATTTCCATGCGCACTTACGGTCGTATCCGCAAGGTTGCCCGTACCATCGCAGACCTTGCAAAGCATGAGCATATCGAAATCAGCGATATTTCTCAGGCGATCCAATTCCGTAATGTAGACGGCAGGTATTGGAGGTAGTTCGATTGATTTTATCGGCTGAACAAAAATGCCTGCTTTGGCTATCGAATGCGGAAGTTACGCCCGGTCATGTGCAGAAGTTGCTTTCCGTTTTTCATACGCCCGAAGAAATCTGGGCTCAATTCGGCAAAGAAAACGGACCGCAATTTCACAAAACGCCCCATGCAATTTTGAAGCAAACGCATTTTGCGGATGAAATTGACAAATTGGTTGAAAAGCTTGAGCATAAAAACGTGAACTTGCTTTTCAAAACGGATGAAGATTATCCGTCGATGCTTGCCAATATCGATGACCCGCCGTATCTTTTGTATTACGCAGGCAGACTTTCGTGCTTCGATCATCCGTCGGTCGCACTTGTCGGTACGCGTACACCGAGCCGTTACGGAGAGGAAATCGCTTCGAAACTCGCGGAAGGCTTGGCAAACGCCGGCGTCAATGTTGTCAGCGGGTTGGCGCGCGGCATTGATGCGGCGGCACATTACGCGGCTTTAAATGCCGGCGGGCGCACCATTGGCGTACTGGGAAGCGGCATCAATATACCGTATCCGCCTGAGCATCGGTCAATGCTTCGAAAAATCGCAGCAGGAATTGGCCTTGTCATCAGCGAATATCCGTTGGACGCACCTCCGCTTGCATATCATTTTCCGCACCGTAACCGAATCATCTCAGGTTTGAGTATGGCTACCGTGTTTGTAGAAGGGAAAATCCAAAGCGGGGGAATGCACACCGTACAATCCGCTCTTACGCAGGGCAGAGAAGTTTTTGCTGTACCGGGCCATGTAGGCAACGCAGGAAGCGAAGGTCCTCACGCCATTTTGCGAGAAGGCGCCCGAATCATTACCTGCGCGCAGGATATTTTGGATGACCTTGGGCTTTCCTCTTTGGAAGAAGAGAAAAAATCCAAGAGCAATCTTGTAAAACTGACGCCTGTACAGAAGAGAATCGTAGCTCAGCTTCGTATTCAGGAATTGACCGCACAGGAACTTTCCGAAGCGACAGAGCTGCCGTTTGATCAGATCATTACAGAGCTTGGTACACTTGAAATCGTTGGTGTGATCCAACGTGAAGCCGGAAATCGTTTTTATCTGCCGCTTGCAGCAGGCAAATAGAGGAGGAGTGACTTATGGCTGCCACACAGGCACGTAAACTTGTAATCGTGGAGTCTCCCGCCAAAGCCAAAACCATTGAGAAATTCCTTGGTAAAGGATATAAAGTAGAGGCGTCGCAGGGTCATGTACGTGACCTTCCGAAGTCTCAGCTTGGCGTGGATGCCGAGAATGATTTTGAAGTGAAATACATCACCATTCGCGGCAGAGGCGATATCCTCGCCCGAATCAAAAAAGAAGCCAAGGCAGCTTCGCGCGTTTATCTCGCAACTGACCCTGACCGCGAGGGTGAAGCTATTTCCTGGCATCTGGCAAATGCGCTTGATATTGATACGTCCAAGCCTTGCCGTATCGAGTTTCACGAAATTACCAAAAAGGCTGTAAAGGAAGCTTTGGAGCATCCCCGTCCCATTGATATGGACAGAGTTGATGCCCAGCAGGCCCGCCGTGCGCTTGACAGACTTGTGGGCTACAAAATCAGCCCTTTGCTGTGGGCCAAGGTAAAGAAGGGTTTGTCTGCCGGACGTGTACAGAGTGTTGCCACCCGCATGGTCGTAGAGCGCGAACAGGAAATCGAAGCTTTTATTCCCGAAGAATTTTGGGATGTAAACGCTGCGTTCTCTGCCGTTAACGCCAAGGGAAAGAAGATGACCTGTCGGGCAAAGCTTGCCTCCATCAATGGCAGCAAAGCTGTGATTCAGAATGCTGAGGATGCAGAAGCAGCCAAGAAGCAGATTCTTGCTTCCAATTTTGCCATCCAGACTTTGAAAACCGGCGAGAAGCTCAAGCGTCCCCAGCCTCCGTTTACCACTTCCAGCCTGCAGCAGGAAGCCAGCCGAAAGCTGAACTTCTCTACTGCCAAAACCATGCAGGTCATCCAGCAGCTGTACGAAGGCATCGACCTTGGTAAGGCCGGTACTGTTGGTTTGGTCACTTACATCCGTACTGACAGCGTGCGCGTGTCTGATGAAGCCATTCAGTCTGTACGCGGCTTTATCAACGAGAATTTCGGCGAGGAATTCTGTCCTGAGCAGCCCAACCAGTATAAGGGCCGTAAAAATGCGCAGGACGCTCACGAAGCCATTCGTCCTACCTACATGGCTTATACGCCCGATACTGTAAAGCAGCACCTCACGCGCGAACAGTACAATCTGTACAGACTGGTCTATAACCGCTTCCTTGCCAGCCAGATGAAGCCTGCTGTATTCCAGACCCTTACCATGGATATTGCCGGCGGCGATTGCGTACTGCGTTATTACGGCGAACACATGCTTTTCCCCGGTTATCGCACGGTTTATGTTGAAAGCACCGATGATGAGCAGGAAGAGCCCGAAAGCGTACTGCCCATTTTCGAAGAAAATGAAGCGATTGCTTTTACCAGTGTAGAAACCGAGCAGCATTTCACGCAGCCTCCCGCACGCTACACCGAGGCAAGTCTTGTCAAAACGCTTGAGGAAAAGGGCATCGGTCGTCCCAGTACCTACGCGCCTACGATTACTACCATTATCACCCGTGGCTATGTATCCCGCGAGAAAAAGCGTCTGTATCCCACTGAACTTGGCAGAATGATAACTGCTATGATGACGGAGTATTTTGGCTCCATCGTTGACACTGAATTTACTGCCTCCCTTGAAGACAAACTCGATACCGTTGAAGAGGGCACCACTCAGTGGAAGGATATCCTGCGCGAATTCTATCCCTCCTTTGACCGTATGCTCAGCGTAGCCGAAGAGCAGATCGAAAAAGTTGAAGTCAAGGATGAGGTCAGCGATGTTGCCTGTGATAAGTGCGGCTCCATGATGGTATACAAGATGGGCCGTTTCGGCAAATTCCTTGCATGCCCCAATTTCCCCGCCTGCAGAAATGCCAAGCCCATTCTTAACTACATCGAAGCTCCCTGTCCTAGCTGCGGTTCCAGACTGATGGAAAAGACCAGCAAGAAAAATCGCAAATTCTATGGCTGTGAATGCTATCCCGAATGCGATTTCGTCAGTTGGGAGAAGCCTATCGTTGAAAAGTGTCCCAAGTGCAATACTTACATGATCGAAAAACGCGGTAAGCATGGCGAAACCGTTCACCTGTGCGCCAATGAAACCTGCCGTTATAAAGAAAGTGTAAAGACGGAAGAGAACAACGACTAATTGCGAAAGCAAACCAGAGAGGATGAAAAGCCGTGAGCGTAAAGATCATCGGCGGAGGACTTGCAGGCTGCGAGGCTGCATGGCAGCTTGCCAAGCGCGGCATCGAAGTTGACCTGTATGAAATGAAAACCAAAACCAAAACGCCCGCGCAGCACTTGGATACACTTGCAGAGCTTGTATGCTCCAACAGCCTTCGCAGCGACCGTTTGACCAATGCCGTAGGCCTTTTGAAAGCAGAAATGCGCAAGCTGGATTCTTTGATCATGAAAGCTGCGGATGCCACTGCTGTACCTGCGGGCGGCGCGCTTGCGGTAGACCGTAACGGTTTTTCTGCTGAGATAGACAAAATCATTCGTCAGCATCCGCTGATCACGCTGCATGAGGAGGAAGTTACCGAAATTCCTTCCGAAGGCACTGTGATCATCGCTTCCGGTCCGCTTACCAGCGATACGCTGTCTGAAGCCATCGCCAATCTGCAGGGCCTATCCACGCTGCATTTTTATGATGCTGCTGCGCCCATTGTTACCGCTGACAGTCTCGACATGGACAAGGTTTTCTGCATGTCCCGCTATGAGCGTGGCGCCGATTACCTGAACTGTCCCATGGACCGTGACGAATACTTCGCCTTCGTACACGCCCTGCAGACGGCTGAGACGGTTCCTGTACGCGGTTTTGAGGAAAAGGCCGTTTTTGAAGGATGTATGCCTATCGAAAGCATGGCAAAGCGCGGTGATATGGTTATTGCATTCGGTCCTTTGAAGCCCGTTGGCCTAAAAGACCCCCGTACGGATAAAGAACCCTTCGCTGTTGTACAGCTCCGCCGTGACAACTATTCCGGCTCCTTGTACAACATCGTCGGTTTCCAGACCCGTTTGACCTATCCCGAACAGAAGCGTGTTTTCGGCATGATTCCCGGTTTGGAGAACGCAGAATATGCGCGCCTTGGCGTTATGCACCGCAATACCTTCCTGAACAGCCCCGGATTTCTGGATGATACGTTCCGCGTAATCGAACAGCCTCGCCTGTATTTCGCGGGTCAGATCACGGGTGTTGAAGGTTATGTAGAAAGCGCGGCAAGGGGTCTGTTGGTTGGTTTGACGGTTGCTTATCGTGAGGCGGGCAAGACGCCTCCGCATTTCAGCGGTAAAACCGCTATCGGCGCCATGGGACGTTATGTAAGCACGCCCAATAAGCGTTTCCAGCCCATGAACTGCGCTTTTGGTCTGATCGATCCGCTTGAGGTAAAACCCGGTGAAAAGCGCATCAGAAACAAGCAGCAGCGTTATGAAGTGATTTCTGAGCGCGCGATTGTGGAAATTGATGCGATCGTTGCACAGATGCAAAGCGAAGAAACGCTTTGATCGATACAGGAGGCTATCTTATGAAGCGATTTATTGCATGCGTTACTTGCATCGTGATGCTGCTTGGCTGCATGCCGTTTGCTGCTATGGCAGCCACACCCCGAATGAATGATAATGTTCCCGTATGGACGGAAGAAACCGTACGTGAATATGCGCTTGATTATATTGAAGCGCGCGATATCGAGCGCCTGTGGAACTACTACGACCTGCAGATTCGCCGTTATATTCCTCAGTCTGCTTTTGAGAATTTCCTGATCGATCTGGAATTCTTGAGCGGTGATTTCATTGCGCTCGGCAGCTATCGTTCTTTTGAAAATGAAGACGGAAAGCTCAAGACCCATGTACTGCATTTGTGCATGGAAAAGCTGGATATCGACATGTACTTCACGCATAAAAACGAAGAGGATGACTGGGAAGTCATGGCTCTGGAATTTGTACCTGCCGAAGAAGAAACCTTTGTTGAAACTGCGGATAATACGCTGGACCTCGGATATTCCGAAACGGTCGTTACTGTCGGTACGGATGAATATCCGCTTGAAGGTCTCCTGACCATGCCCAACAGCGCCGATGAGCAGAATCCTGTACCTGCTTGCGTGTTTGTACATGATTTCGGTGCGTATGACCGCGACCATGCGCTTGGCAATACCGCAATGTTTAAGGATTTTGCAGAAGAACTGGCTGCAATGGGCGTTGCGTCCATCCGTTACGATAAGAGGACTTACGCTTATCCTGATTATGAAGCTTCCACCGTTTACGAAGAGGTAGTTGAGGATGCGCTGAGCGCTGCCAAGCTGCTTGCTGATAATGATTATATCGATGACCAGCGCATCGTAGTAGTTGGCCTTGGCCTGGGCGCTATGCTTTCTCCCCGTATTGCGGCTCAGTCTGAAGGCGTATTCACGGCTATGATCATGATTGGCGGCGTTCCTGTTGATTTGCTGGATGCGGAATACGCGCGTGCTGAAGAATATCTCAACACGCTCAGCGAAGATGAACGCAGCAACGAAAAGTATATCGTTCGCAATTTCGATAACTACAGCGATGAGCGCGTCATGGATATGACGATTCTGGGCCGTAACGCCTACTATTACCGCGAGGCGGAGGAATATCCGCAGATTCGGACGCTGCAGAAACTTAAACTTCCTGTCTTCATTGCTCAGGGCGAACGCGATGCGGTCGTTTCCGAAAACGATGGCAGACGTGCCTATCAAAAGCAGATCGGCAGCGGCGTTGAAGTGGAACTTGAAACTTTCCGCAATCTGAATCATCTGCTGATGAACGACCTTAGCACTGATGCAAGCGGCGCGCCGCTTTATGAGGCTGAAGCACACATGGATAAGCAGACTGCAAGAATCCTTGCCAGATGGATCCATAACTTGTATTCTGAAGAAGAATAAGAGGTGACAAATATGTCTATGATGGGAACTACCATTTGCGGCGTTATGCGTGGCGGTCGAGTAGCCATCGCCGGTGACGGACAGGTAACGATGGGGGAAAAGACCATCTTTAAATCCACTGCCCGTAAGGTACGTCGCCTGTATAACGGACAGGTTGCCGTTGGTTTCGCCGGGTCTGTAGCAGATGCATTTTCTCTTTGTGAACGTTTTGAAGAAAAGCTCACTCAGTGCGGCGGCAATCTTGAGCGTGCGGCTGTAAGCCTTGCGCAGGAATGGCGCGGCGACCAAATTGCACGCAAGCTTGAAAGCATGATGATCGTTGCAGATAAGGATCATATGCTTGTACTCAGTGGTACCGGTGAAGTTATCGAGCCTGACGGCGGCGTGTGCGCCATTGGCTCCGGCGGCAACTACGCACTCGCTGCAGCGCGTGCGCTGGCTGAAAACACCGATATGTCTGCCGAGGATATCGCTGTAAAGGCAATGGAAGTTG
>JAZKYW010000064.1:0-5455 GCA_045612325.1 Candidatus Limiplasma sp.
GATCTGGTAGACCTTGCGCATTTCATCGCTGGGGTTGCCCAGAGCGATGGTACGGGTCATGTCGGCACAGTAGCCGCCAAACTTAGCGCCAAAGTCAAAGGTGATCATATCGCCGCAGCAGATCTTGCGATCGCCGGGGACAGCGTGGGGCAGAGAGCCGTTTGCGCCGGCAGCAACGATGGTGGAGAAAGCCAGACCGCTCGCACCATGGGTGAGCATGTCAAACTCCAGCATCAGAGCCAGTTCCTTCTCGGTCATGCCCTCCTTGATGTTGGGCAGCAGACGCTCGAAGGCTTCGCCGGTGATGCGGCAGGCTTCGGAGATGAGGTGGAGCTCATGCTCGTCCTTGATCTCGCGCAGCTTTTCAACAGCACCGTTCACGCCCTTCCATTCGATGCCGGGAATGCACTTGCGGCAGCGCTCGAAGGTGCGTACGGTGATGAAGTCATCTTCATAATACAGGGTATCGATGCCGTGCTCGCGGCAAAGCTCGCCGGCGATCGTCTCGTGGTTCCTTCCGGAGCCGACCATGTGTACCTGGAAATCAGGAGCCTGATTTTCAGCCTGCTCGGTGTAGCGGAAGTCGGTCACGATGGCGCACACCTGATTGGTGATCAGCACCAGACCTTCGCCGGTGTAGCCGGAAAGGTAGAACATGTTGCTGGGGTTGTAAACCAGCACGCCCTCGTGTTCGGAAAGCACCATCGAGGAAATCAGTTTTTTGGCTCGTTCAGTCAATGTAGATCCCTCACAGTGGTCGTTTTGGCATATAGCCACGAACCATTGTACCATAAAACCCAGCTGTGCGCTACCTTTTTTTCTATTTTTGCCCCAAGAAGCCGCAAAAAACAAGGATATTGAGCATTTTGCAAGGATGTGCTATGATAAATACACACCAAACAGATGGTTCGGGGAGAGGAAAACCAATGAAAAAGCTTATCGCATGCGTTTGCATACTGCTTGGCGTGCTGATTGCGGCAGCCGCTTTGCTGATTGGCTGGCTCACGCTTAACGAATATCGTCCTGCGGATACCGAAGCGCTGCAGCTGAGCGGCGCGCAGAGCAACCGTAAGGCAGCCGTTGGAGAAACCATCCGCGTGCTCACCATGAATGTGGGCTATGGCTCGCTTGGTGCGGAGCAGGACTTTTTTATGGACGGCGGCGAAATGACGCGTCCCGAAAGCCAAAGCATCGTGGAGGAAAACATCCGCGGTATCCTCAGCGGTCTTGGTTTGCGCAAGGCCGATATCTACCTTTTGCAGGAGGTAGACCGCGACAGCTACCGCAGCTACGGCCTTGACGAGGCTGAAATGCTCAGGCGCGGCCTTGGCGGCAACATGGCTTTTGCCTATAACTACAACTGTGATTTCGTGCCGTTTCCGTGGCCGCCGATCGGCAGGGTAAAGAGCGGCTTGGCAACGTATACGGTGTTTGAGGTATCCTCCGCCGTGCGCGAAAGTCTGCCCGTGCCGTTTGCATGGCCCGTGCGTACCGCCAATCTGAAACGCTGCATGCTGGTGGAGCGTATCCCTGTGGAAGGCTCGGACAAAGAACTGGTCATCATCAACCTGCATCTGGAAGCCTATGACGACGGCGAGGGCAAAGCCGCACAGACGAAACAGCTGATGCAGCTTATCTCCCGGGAATATGCCAAGGGCAATTACGTCATCGCGGGCGGCGATTTCAATCAGGTGTTTGAGGACGCCAAAAACGCATATCCCGTGCTGGATGAAAACTACTGGCAGCCCGGCATGCTGCTGAGCAGCGACCTGCCGCAGGGCTTCCGCTATGTGTATGACGCAACCGTACCCACCTGCCGCCTGCTCAACGAGCCCTACAGCGGCAACCGCAGCCGTACGCAGCTGTACGTCATCGATGGTTTCATCGTTTCGGACAACCTGCACGTGCGCCATGCGGAAACGGTGGATTTGAACTTTGCCCACACCGACCATCAGCCCGTGTATCTCGAAGTGAGCCTGAAATAAGAAAGGAAACAAAGCATGCATTTGTGGATCGATGCAGACGCCTGTCCTGTGGTGGATATTGCCATACGCACCGCCAAAAAGCATGGCATTGCCGTAACGCTGGTATGTGACGATGCGCACTGCATGCAGCGCGAAGGCGCACAGACCGTCACTGTTGCCCGCGGAGCGGACAGCGCTGATTTGATGCTGGTGAACCTTGTCAGCAAAGGGGATGTGGTGGTCACGCAGGATTACGGACTTGCCGCTTTGTGCCTTGCGCGCGGAGCAAAACCGCTTGACCAGAATGGGCGCGTTTACACTGAAGACAATATCGATTCGCTGCTTGGCATACGCCACATAGCCAAAAAAGTACGCCGCGGCGGAGGCAGGCTGAAAGGCCCGCCCAAACGCACCAAAGAGCAGGGCGAGTGGTTTGAGCAGTCGCTGGACAGATTGCTCAGTCAGACACAGCCATCATAAAAAGAGAGGATGCAGTTGCATCCTCTCTCTTTTTATGCTTTGCATACGGGGCGCACATATTTCCAGAAACGCTTGCAATCGTGATAGAAATAGAACACCCTGCCCTGCACGGTATCCAGCCGATAACCCGAAGCGGCGTAGTCAAAATCCTTCATGGCCTGTTCGATTTGAGCTTCCACAGCGGCGTTTTCGGTTTGAAAATCAAACGGCCCGTGCTCAAAAACGATGTATTCGCCCTCGGGCACATCCATCAACAGCATTTGCGCGGGAATTTCTCCGCTGTAATCGGCAGGCAGGCGCACGCCGTAGCTTTCCGCCAACGGGATTCCCCACCTGCAGATGCGGCCTTCGGGCTCGTTGATAAAGGCCATCAGCTGCCCGCTGCCTGCATCGGCCTCACTGCCGCCGATATCGTCCAGCTTGCCTTTGATGCTGTCGAGCAATCCGCATACGGTTTCGCAATCCTGACCGGGGATGAGGCTTTGCTTCTGCCAGAAATCCCAGTAGCCGATGCTTTCGTAATTGCGGATGTGCAAAAATTTGTGTGCGGGAATGGTGATGAAATAGGTCTTGATGTTTCCTGCGGTGTTTGCCATACCTGTGCCTCCTATGCCGAGCAAATAACAATCCAGCGGACGGATGAGCGTGCGAAGCACCACGGGCGTCGGCTTTTTGCGGTATGCTCCGGGCGTAACGCCGTATGCTTTTTTGAATGCGCGCGTAAAGGCTTCCTGCGAGGAAAAGCCTGCATCGGCAGCAATGTCCAGAATGCCGCGGGGGGTATCACGCAAATCCCTGAGGGCAAAGGCAAGCTTGCGGTGATGCAGATAGTGCCGCAGGTGCATGCCTGATATCTCATAAAACTTTTTGGAAATATAATATTCCGAATAACCGATTTTCTGCGCAAGGTGATGGAGCGTCAATGCTTCATCATCTTTGTTTTTGATACATTCATCAATCATGTCCGTAAGCGTCTGAATATACATATGCCACTGCTGCACGGCTGTCCTTTGCCTCCTTTCGTGCTGTTTTGCGTGATGATAATAACACACCTGCTCGGCAAAGGTTTGATTAGACTTGCACAGGTTGCTTTGTGCTTTTCATCATAAGTGAAAACCAATGTGTTTTCAATAGGCGGTGATGGCATATCCGCCGTGGAGGATACATACATTTGAAAACCGGTCGGAAAGGGTGAGGATGATGAGAAGGCGCAGCGCGGCGGTGCTTGCAGCGGCACTCTTGCTTGTGCGGACAGCCGCAGCGCATGGCGCCGCCAATGTGCCTGACGGTCACTGGATATGGATCGATATCCATCAAAAAAGGCTGACGCTTTATCAGGGTACGCAGGTGCAAAAAGTGTGGCCTGTGGCAACAGGCGCGTGGCAGACGCCTTCGCCCATCGGTACATATACGGTGACCAACCGCTTTTTCGGTGAGCTGGGCGGCTTTGGTACGCGGTTTCTGGGGCTTGATGTGCCATGGGGGCAGTATGGCATCCACGGCACCAACAAGCCCGAAAGTATCGGCAGCAATGCATCGCACGGCTGTATCCGCATGAGCGTTCGCGACTCGGAAGAGCTGTACGCTCTGGTGGGCGTTGGCACAAAGGTGGTTATCGAAGGCGGGCCGTACGGGCTTTTGGACAGCGGCATACGCGAACTTGTCCCCGGCGACCGCAACAGCCATGTGGCTGCGGTGCAGGCGAGGCTTTTGCAGCTGGGGTACACCTACCGCTGGCCTGATGGCATCTATGGGGCGGATACGAAAAAAGCTGTTGCCAAAGCGCGCAGCGCGCTGGGTCTTGCGCAGGCGGACAAGGTGGATGCCGCGTTGTACAGGGCGCTTGGGATCATCGCTTTTGAATAGCATCAAACAGGGAGGCATATGGATATGACATGGCAGGAGACGGTTGATTTTCTGGGCGGGTGTCTGCCCCGTGAACTTGGCGGATTGCTGCATGCACAGCGCGAAGGAACGGTGCGGGAGATCCGCATCCGCGCAGGCGGACGGGCTGTGCTGAGTACTTCGGAGGGCGAGAGTATCGGCTCTGCGTGTTATACGTCCAAACAGGTGGCGCAAATGGCGGAAGCGCTTTGCGAACATGCGCTGTATGCCCGTGCCGAGGAGCAAAAGCAGGGTTTTGTCACGCTGCGCGGCGGGCACCGTATGGGCCTGTGCGGGCGGGTCATCACCCATGGGCAGAGCGTTCGCGCTCTTAAGGAGATCAGTTCGCTGTGCATCCGCGTGGCGGGGCAGTGGAAGGGGGCGGCGGATGCTTTGCTGCCGTATCTGTGGGATGCGGATGGCGGTGTGTGCTCTATGCTGCTGATCGGACAGCCCGGTACAGGCAAGACCACTCTTCTGCGCGATGCGTGCCGCAGCCTTTCCGCACAGGGCGTTCGCATGTGCGTGGTGGATGAGCGCAGCGAGCTTGCCGCCATGTGCGCAGGCGAAGCGCAGCTGGACGTTGGACCCAATACGGATGTGCTGGACGGCTGCTGCAAGGAGCAGGGCCTCAGGTGGATGCTGCGCTCCATGTCGCCCCGCGTGCTGGTAACGGACGAGCTGAGCGGAGCACAGGACGTGCAGGCCATTGCAGAGGCGGCCTGCTGCGGCGTAAGCGTGATGGCAAGCCTTCACGGACGCGACGCCGAGAGTGCACTTTCCCGCGGGTCGCTGTACCAGCTGGTGCAAAACCGTATTTTTACGCGCTATGCGGTGCTGAGCGCCAATGCTGTCGGGCGCATTGCCTGTATCTACGATGAAAAACTGCGTCCGCTGGTGATGGAGGAGGCGGTGTGATGCTTGGTGCGGTCGGCGCGCTGTGCTGCCTTGCGGGCGGTACGGCGCTTGGCAGCTGGATGCGTATGCGAAGGATGGAGCGGCTGCATATGCTGCAGGCGGAGGTGGATGCGCTCAACGCCATGCGCCTGATGCTGGAAGCCCGGGGCGACACGGATATGCCGGAAGCGGTAAAGAATGTGGAACTGCGGGAAGGAGACAGCGCCCTT
>JAZKYW010000065.1:0-2868 GCA_045612325.1 Candidatus Limiplasma sp.
AGCAACTGGGGTCTGGAAGCTATTCAGGCGCCCAGCGCATGGGAATACGGCTATGCTTTTCGTTCCTTCACCGTGGGCATCATCGACTTTGGCTTTCTGGACGGCCACGATGACCTGCGCCTCTATTTCGGCGACGACCGCCGCGTGATCGACGACCACGGCACCCACATTGCCGGCACCATCGGCGCGCTGCATGACAACAACACCGGCGTAAGCGGCGTTATGAACAAGGGCCGCGTGTTTGCCTATCCCCTCAATGCCACTCCCATTGAAGGCGGCGAAGGCTTCTACATCAGCGATTCCGAGTCCGTCTATGCCGTTGTCAGCTGTATCGTGAACGGCTCCAGCGTTATCAACCTTTCCGTCGGCAACGTCAACTCCTATGCTCCCTTTGCCGCGCTGGTCTCCGAAGGCCTGCTCATCGGCGAGACCATGGCTGCCCTGCTCTCCGAAGGCTATGACTTTGTTCTGGTACAGTCCGCAGGCAACGGCGACGCCAACGGCAACGCTGTGGATGCTTCCGCCAACGGCTGGTTCACCAGTCTCCACACCCTGTATGCCCCCGAAGCTGCCGAGCTGCGCACCTATCTGGAAAGCACCTACGGCTACTCTCTGGATGAGCTTGCCGACCACGTGATCATCGTTGCCAATGCCCGCAACCTGACCAACGATATGGGCGCTCCCGCCTTTGAGCTTGCCAACAGCTCCAACGTAGGCGATGTTGTTGATATCGCCGCCCCCGGCACCGATATTTACTCCACCGTGACCGGCGGCATGCTCAACATGGGCACCTACGGCTACATGAGCGGCACCTCCATGGCTGCCCCCCACGTTGCCGCCGTTGCCGCCATGGCATGGAGCACCAACCCCGAGATCACCGGCGCGGACGTTAAGCAGATCCTTATGGACAACACCTGCTACACCGCCGCCTCCGCCTATGACAGCCCCATGCCCGGCTATGAGTACGACATGGTCAACGCCCTGCTGGCTGTAAAGGCCGCCATCGAGTTTGAGCGCGTGGAGACCTATGCCGAGATCACCGTCAAGGACGCGCAGACCGGCCGTCCCGTATCCGCCGCCACCGTTGCCATCACCCACGGCGTTGAGCCCGGCGGACCTTCCGCAGGCACCTACGTGACCGACGCTCAGGGTATCGTCTACATCGAAATGGACAGCGGCGACTATGTGCTCACCATCGAGATGGACGGCTACATCGCCTCCCACGGCGTCATGACCCTGCAGCCCGATGTGGTCAACCGCTCCACCTACGCCATCTCCCGCGAGCTGGGCGAAAACGAGTTCCGCATCGTGCTCACCTGGGGCTCCACTCCCGCCGACCTTGACTCTCACCTGATCGGCTATCTGCCCGGCACGCAGGATTTCTTCCGCGTGTACTACAACCAGAAGGTCGCCGGCGACTTTGCCAACCTTGACGTTGACGATACCTCCAGCTACGGCCCCGAGACCATCACCGTCAACTACCTGCCCGACCAGCCCCTGCTGTACTGCGTGCACGACTACACCAACCGCGCCAGCAGCAACAGCATGGCGATGTCCGGCTCCAACGCCACCGTACAGGTCATGCGCCACAACGAGATCCTTGCCACCTACACCGTATCCCCCAACCGCCAGAGCAGCGAGTGGATCCTCTTCTGGCTGATGCCCGACGGCTCCATCGTCAGCGTGGATGATTACTCCAGCGGCGCCGTGAACGTGGGCGAAGTGGGCCGCGACGTTTTCGAGCGCGGTGTATACTGATCTTTGCTGTGACAGATAGAAAGGAAGGCTGACCATGGAACGCACTTTCCGTAAACTTTCCGTTGTTTGTTTCGTACTGGCGGCGCTGGCGCTGCTTGCGCACCTGTCCGGTCTGGCTCTGCGCCTGATGATGAACATGCGCCACGTTTACCTCACCGATATCCTCAACGATACCTCTTTCCTCAGCGGCAAGGACGCCCTGATCGCTCACCTGCTGAAAAACGGCATTGCCTACGGCTTTGCGGCGATGGGCCTGTTCGTGCTTTCGCAGCTGTTCATCCAGCTCTTTGACGTGGTCTACGTCAAAAAGTGGATGGAGATCACCGCCGAAACGCAGATCAAGCTGCTCAAGGAAAACGAGAAGGACCTCATCGGTCTCATCGACCGCGTGGTGCCCGTCATCGCGCTGTTCGTATTCGCCATCATGCTGGTGAGCGAGTGGATCACCTCCGGCAGCTTCATGCCCTATGCCGACCTGACCCGCCGCGTGGTCATGCTGCCCACGCTCACCCTCGCCGCGCTTGGCTGGGCCGCCGCCTTCTTCATCTCCATGCTCATTTCCCTCATCTTCCTGTGGTATTTCCGCACCCGCATGCTCAGCATTTACAGCGCGGTCAAGGCGGACTGATTCTTCCCTTAAGCTACGTAAGGATGTGACCCTCTTTGAAGTACCTCCGAGTCGTCGTTGCCGTGGTGGTAGCCGCTATTTGCGTGCTGCTGGCAATGCCGGAACTGCTCACCAGCGAAATTGCAGAGCCCGGCGCAGCCGTGGATGTTGAAGCCACGCCTGTGCCCGTACCCACCCCCAATTACGACGAGATCGCTCCCGTTGTGACGGCTGTGCCCGAATCCGAGGCCACCGCCATTCCCCGCACCACCGCCACTCCTGCCCCCGAGCAGGAGGAGGGCGGCCCGCGCTATGTGCTGGATCTGTGGCTGGATGCATCCCCCAACATGGCGGGCATTTCCCCGCTGGACAGCTCCTACCGCCGCGGCACCAGCCAGTACGGCCAGTGGCTGGGCGGCTATTTCTACACCGCCTCCTCCAACGGCAGCTCCAAAAAACTGGACCAGCAGGGCTGGATGACCAGCCTGCTCAACATGCTCTAC
>JAZKYW010000066.1:0-4887 GCA_045612325.1 Candidatus Limiplasma sp.
AGCCCGCAAGGAAATGATCGGCGGCGAAGTGCTCGCCTACATCTGGTAAGATACCGACACGCAATGGAGGTGTAAGACAATGTCTCGAATCGGAAAACTTCCGATCACTGTCCCCGCGGGCGTGACGGTAACGGTTGACGCAGACAACCTGGTAACGGTCAAGGGCCCCAAGGGCACTCTGTCCCAGCAGGTGAATCGCGATATCACCATCAAGCAGGAAGGCAATGTGCTGACCCTGGAACGCCCCACCGATGCTAAGCCCCACAAGGCTATGCACGGCCTGTACCGCACCCTGGTCAACAACATGGTTGTTGGCGTAACCGAGGGCTTCTCCAAGACCCTCATCCTGGTTGGTACCGGCTACCGCGCTCAGGCTGAAGGCGGCAAGAAGCTGACCATCAACATCGGCTTCTCTCACCCCGTTATCCTGGACGCTCCCGAAAATGTTACTTTCGAAACCCCTGAGCAGACCAAGATCGTCGTCAAGGGCATCAATAAGCAGGTTGTTGGCAACCTTGCCGCTGATATTCGCGCCATCCGTAAGCCTGAACCCTACCTGGGCAAGGGCATCAAGTACGAGGACGAAGTTATCCGCCGCAAGGAAGGCAAGACCGGTAAGTAATGGAAAGGGGATTGAACGCAAATGTTTAAGACGCGTGACCGCAATACGGACCGTAAGATCCGTCATGCCCGTGTACGCAAGAAGATCAGCGGCACCCCTGAAATGCCGCGTCTGTGCGTATACCGCAGCCTGAATAACATCTATGCCCAGATCATCGACGACTCTAAGGGCATCACCCTGGCTGCCTGCTCCACTCAGGAGAAGGCCGTTATGGAAATGATTAAAGATACCGACAAGAAGGGCGCTGCCAAGATCGTTGGCAAGCTGATCGCCGAGCGTGCGTCCGAAGCTGGCATCAAGACCGTTGTTTTCGACCGCGGTGGCTATGTTTACACTGGCCGCGTAGCCGAACTGGCCAACGGTGCTCGTGAAGCCGGTCTGGAATTCTAAGAAGGAGGACGAACGCATGCAACGCATGGAACAGGTCAGCGAATTCAAAGACAGACTTGTTGCCGTCAATCGCGTTACCAAGGTTACCAAGGGCGGCAGCACTTTCCGCTTTGTAGCTCTGGTTGTGGTTGGCGATGAAAAGGGCCGTGTAGGCTGCGGCATGGGCAAGGCTGCTGAAATTTCCGAGGCCATCCGCAAGGGCAACGAGGACGCTAAGAAGCATCTGGTAAACGTTTCCCTGCTGGGTACTTCCATTCCTCACGAGGTTAAGGCCGGCTTTGGCACCTCCAAGGTGCACCTGCTGCCCGCCCCCGAAGGTACCGGTGTTATCGCCGGCGGCGCTGCCCGCGCCGTGCTGGAGCTTGCCGGTGTGAAGGATATTCGCACCAAGAGCTACGGCAGCAACAACAAGATCAACATGGTAAAGGCCACCATCGAGGCTCTGAAGCAGCTGCGCAATGCTGAAGAAGTAGCCAAGCTCCGTGGCAAGACCGTGGAAGAAATTCTGGGCTAAGGAGGACGATGAAGATGAAGCTGAAGATCACTCTGAAGAAGTCTCCCATCGCTTGCCTCCAGGTCCATAAGGACACCGTAGCCGCGCTGGGCCTGCGCAAGGTCGGCATGACTGTGGTTAAGGAAGACAACGTCTGCGTACGCGGCCAGATCTTCCGTGTCAAGCACATGGTCGAAGTAGAAGAGATCAACGAATAAGGAGGAACCCACTATGAAACTGCACGAGTTGGCACCCGCCGCGGGTTCCACCACCGCTGCCAAGCGCCTCGGTCGTGGCGTTGGTTCCGGTCTGGGTAAGACCTCCGGTAAGGGTCACAAGGGCGCCAAGGCTCGCTCCGGCGGCGGCAAGCGCCCCGGCTTCGAGGGCGGCCAGATGCCCCTGTACCCTCGCATCCCCAAGAAGGGCTTCACCAACATCTTCCGCACCGAGTATGCTGAAGTTAACGTTGGTCAGCTGGAAGTTTTCAACGACGGCGTCGTTGTTAACGCTGAGCTGCTGAAGGCTGCCGGTATCATCAAGAAGACTATGGACGGCGTGAAGATCCTCGGCAACGGCGAGCTCACCAAGAAGCTCACTGTTGAAGCCGCGAAGTTCACCGAGTCTGCCAAGGAAAAGATCGAGGCGGTCGGCGGGAAAGCCGAGGTGAAGTGAGATGGCCAAGAACGCTAACAAAACTGGCGTATGGCAATCTTTTCGCAATGCCTGGAAGGTAGAAGACATCCGTTCTAAGCTTGTCTACACTTTCCTTATGCTGCTCCTCTTCCGTCTGGTAGGTGTTATCCCCGCTCCCGGTATCGATTATCGCGCCGTGAAGGAGGGTATGGCAACCCTGCCCATCCTGGACCTGGTCAACATGATGACCGGTTCCAACTTCGCCAACATGACCCTGATGGCCATGGGCGTTACCCCCTACATCAACTCCAGCATTATCATGCAGCTTCTGACCATCGCCATCCCCGCTCTGGAGCGTATGCAGAAGAGCGGCCCCGAAGGCCAGAAGAAGATCGCTCAGATCACCCGCTATGTCACCGTTATCCTGGCTGTGATCCAGGCCATCGGCCTGTGCTCCGGCCTGAGCGTTATCAAGAGTGGTTGGTACAACTACGTGTTTGTAGGTGTGTCCATGGCCGGCGGTACCGCTCTGGCTATGTGGATCGGCGAGCGCATCACTGAGAAGGGCATCGGCAACGGCATCTCCCTGCTGATCTTTGCTGGTATCATCTCCAACCTGTTCACCGGCCTCACCTCTATGGGCAAGGCCGCCTTCACCGCTACCAACCTGCTGCCCTGGATCCAGCTGTTTGGCATGCTGGCTATCATGCTCCTGATGATCGTGGTTGTTACCTTCGTTGATCAGGGCGTGCGCCGCATCAGTGTAAACTATGCCAAGCGCGTGACCGGCCGCAAGATGTACGGTGGTCAGAACAGCGTTCTGCCCCTGAAGGTTATCAGCGTAGGTGTGCTTCCCCTCATCTTCGCTTACTCCTTCATGGCTTTCCCCGGCACCATCATCCAGCTGGTTGGTGGTACCTCCAGCGGCGCTTATGCCTGGTGGAGCACCTACATGAACGCGTACAGCCCCCTGTACCTGATCATCACTGCTCTGCTGATCGTCGCTTTCACTTACTTCTATTCTTCCATCTCCTTCCAGCCCGATGAGATGGCCAAGAACATCCAGCAGCAGGGTGGCGCTGTTCCCTCCGTGCGTCCCGGTAAGCCCACCGCGGATTACCTGCGCAAGGTCAACAACCGCCTCATCCTGTTCGCCGCTCTGTTCCTGGCGGTGCTTGCTACCATCCCCACTCTGCTTACCCTGTTCCTCGGCATTCAGCTGCCCTTCGCGGCCAGCTCTCTGCTGATCGCTGTAAGCGTTGTGCTGGAGTTCAAGCGTCAGCTGGACGACCTGCTGGTCAGCCGCAACTACGACTCCATTTCCTAACGGAATAAGTCGTTACGAAAAAGTGGCAACGGCTTGGCCGTTCGTTACGAATGAAGCGCCGCTAAGGCGCGGCACGGCACAAGTATGCTGCGAAAGCAGTTATACTGCTTAGTGCCGCGCATTAGCGGCTTCATCGTGGATGTAACATTCCTCTTTTTCCACTGCTGTGTTGATACAGGAGGCAAATGATGAATATTATTTTCCTTGGACCTCCCGGTGCGGGCAAAGGCACGCAGGCTCAGGTCATCTGTCAGAAGATGGGCATCCCCCAGATCTCTACCGGTGATATGCTCCGTGCAGCCATCGCTGCCCAGACCGAAACGGGTCTGAAAGCAAAAGAGTACATGGACAAAGGTCAGCTGGTACCCGACGCTGTTGTGATCGACATCGTCAAGGACCGTCTGACTGCCGAGGATTGCCAGAAGGGTTACATTCTGGATGGCTTCCCCCGCACGGTTGAACAGGCTCAGAGCCTGGGAACCTTCGCCAAGATCGATGCAGCCGTTAATCTGGATGTAGCCGATGAGGTGCTGGTTGCCCGTCTCAGCGGCCGCCGCGTTTGTCCTGTCTGCGGCGCTCCCTACCACGTTGACCGCCTCAACGGCGAAACGCTGTGCAAGGTAGACGCCACTCCTCTGATTCAGCGTGATGACGATAAGCCCGAAACGGTGCTCAACCGCCTGAAGGTTTATCATCAGAAGACCGCGCCCCTGATCGATTACTATCGCAGCGAGGGCAAGCTGGTGAACATCACCGGCAGCGGCACTCCTGAGGAGATCAGCGCTGAGATCATCGAGACACTTGAGGCGATCCGATGATTTATCTCAAGAACAAACAACAGCTTGACTGCATGCGGCGCTCGGGTGCGCTGCTCTACGAGGTGCTCTGCCGCCTTCGTGAAGCTATCAAGCCCGGCATGAGCACGGCTGAACTCGATGTTTACGCCGAACAGCTCATTCGCAAGCACAAAGCGATCCCGTCCTTTTTGGACTATCAGGGCTATCCGGCCTCGATCTGTGCCTCCCTCAATGATGAGGTTGTGCACGGCATCCCCTCCGAAACCGCTGTTCTCAAGGAAGGTGACATCCTTTCCGTGGACTGCGGACTCATCCTTGACGGCTGGCAGTCTGACAGCGCCTTCACCGTTGGTGTTGGCAATATCAGCGCCGAAGCCCAAAAGCTGATCGATGTAACGGAGGAGTGCTTCTTCAAAGGTATTCGAAAGGCTGTTGCCGGTAATCATATCGGCGATATCGGCGCCGCCGTTCAGGCGCATGCCGAAAGCTTTGGATACGGCGTTGTGCGTGACCTTACCGGTCATGGCATCGGCCGTAACATGCATGAAGATCCCAGCGTGCCCAACTTTGGCCGTCCCGGTCACGGTACTCGCCTTCGTGCGGGCATGACGCTGGCCATCGAACC
>JAZKYW010000067.1:0-2908 GCA_045612325.1 Candidatus Limiplasma sp.
GGTGGAAAAGGGCCTTTTGAGCGTGAATGATCCCGTAAGCAAATACATCCCCGAGTTCGCCGATGTCAAGGTCGCTCAGGCGGACGGCACGCTGGTGCCTGCCAACACTCCCATGACCATCCGCCATCTGCTCACCATGACCTCCGGCATTCCCTATCCCGACAGCAATGACGTTGTCGGCAAGGCATATGCCCACGAGTCCGCCTCCCATGATTGGTCCAAGGCCACCACGCTGGATATGGCGCGTGCCATCGCCCGCTGCCCCCTGTATTTCCATCCCGGCGAGCAGTGGCGCTACGGTTTGAGCGCTGACGTGCTTGGCGCCATCATTGTGGTGGTAACGGGCATGGAGCTGAGCGAATACATGCACAAGACCTTCTTTGAGCCGCTGGGCATGGTGGATACCGCCTTCTATGTACCCGAAGAAAAGAAGGACCGCATGGCCATCATGTACAATGTAAGCCCCGAAGGCGTGTACACGCCCCGTCCTCTGGAGGATTTCGGCTTTGGCACCAAGGTGGAAATGGGCGGCGCCGGCCTGTACTCCACCCTTGAGGACTTTGCCAAGTTTGGCGAGATGCTGCGCACGGGCGGCAAGGGCATCCTGACGGAAGCCTCCATCCGTGAGATGAGCAGCAACCAGCTCACCCCCCAGCAGATGGAGACCTGCTGGGATGTAAACATCGGCTACGGCTACGGCTATCTGGTACGCACCGTCATCGATGAGACCCTCAACAAGCCCCACATGGAGCCCAACGGCACCTTCGGCTGGAATGGCATGGGCGGCACCACGCTGCGCATCGACCCCGCTACGGGCATGACTGTTGTGTACGGCATCCAGCGCGTGCCTGCCAACCATGACGATTTCATCCCGCCCGTACTGCAGGCGGTCAACAGCACTTTCCGCAAATAAACTACGGCATGCCAAAGCGGCAGAACAGTTACGTTCTGCCGCTTTTTTGCTGTTCAAAACATTCCTTCACGCCCTGCCCGTCCACGGTCTCATGCTGCAAAAGCTTTTGCGTCAGCGTCTGCCACGCCGCTTCGTTTTGCGCAAGCACGTCAGCAGCCAGCTGCTGCGCCCGGCTCAGCCATTGCTGCGCAGCTGCGTCCCTCTGCTGCTGACCCATCAGATATACCTCTGTACTGCAGGGCAGCATGCCCCATTCGTTCACCATTCTGCGTGCCAGAAGAACAGCTTTTTCAATATCATTGGATGCGCCCGTGCTTACATGTTCATCTCCAAGCAGCCTGCGCTCCGCCTCACGGCCTGCAAGCGCAGCAGCCATGTGACAAAGAAGCTCCTGCTGCTCATGAAACATTTTCTCAGCCGGCAAAGCAAGGCTGTAGCCCGCCGCACCGCGCGAGGTGGGAATGATGGATACCTTTTTGACTTCATGCTCGGGCAGCAGCACAGCCGTAAGCACCGCGTGCCCTGCCTCGTGTGCCGCCGTTGCCCTGCGCTCCTCCTCCCGCTGCGTGCCGGTGCGCTCCATACCAAACATGGCTGTATCCATCGCGCAGCGGATGTCCTGTGCTTCGATGGTTTCCGCACTGCGTTTAACGGCGAGGATGGCTGCCTCGTTTAGCAGCGTTTCCAGCCTTGCGCCGGAAAACAGCGCCGTTTGCCTTGCAAGTTCCTCCAGCGATACATCCGCCGCCAGCGGTTTTTGGCGCGCATGTACCTGTAATATTTTGAGCCGCTCCGCCATGCCCGGCAGAGGCACCTCGATTTGACGGTCAAAACGCCCTGCGCGCAAAAGGGCTTCATCCAGCGTATCGGCGCGGTTGGTGGCTGCCAGCACAACAATGCCGTCCCGCTCGCCAAAGCCGCTCATTTCAGATAACAGCGCGTTCAGCGTCTGCTCGCGCTCATCGCTCCTGTTATCGCGTTTTTTGCCGATGGCGTCGATTTCATCAAAAAAGATGACTGCACGTCCTGCCTTGCGGGCGTTACGAAACAGCGTGCGGATGCGCGCCGCGCCCACACCCACGTACATCTCCACAAAATCTGCGCCGTTGACGGCAAAAAACGGCACGCCTGCTTCGCCTGCCAGCGCACGCGCCATCAGCGTTTTGCCCGTGCCCGGCATGCCGTAAAGCAGCACGCCGCGCGGAATACGCGCGCCCAGTTCAGCATATTTTTCAGGTGTGCGGATAAAGCTGACCAAATCGCGCAGGCTTTCCATCGCTTCTTCGTTGGCAGCAACATCCGAAAACCGCACGCACGGTGTTTCGCAATTTTCGAAAGCGGCTTTTCTGCCTGCCGTTTCCGTTTGTTTGGTGCGTTGATTCATCATAGCCGCCGCCAGCAACACAAATCCCAGCAGCAGCGCGTAGCCCATGGCGGCATTCTGCCTGAGCGCACCGCTGTGCCACAAAAAGCCTGCAGCGGCGGCAGCGGGTAAACACCACAGCAATGCGGGCGGCATCCTTCTGCGTTTGATATTCATTCATCATCCCTCCAAGCGGTTTGCGATATCAGTATACAAACAGCTACACATGTTGTAAATGGTGCTTATTAACGCCATTACCATGGTTTTTCGGCCTGTAAAAAGCGCATAGTAAGCTTGAATGGCCTGCACAGGGCATTTTGATGCACCGCGCGGCCTTGTTGGTTTGGAGGGAATTGGATGTCAAGGAAAAAGAAAAAGCGCAATCCTGCGCCCAAAAATATGCCCAAACCCACCGAGCATCCGTCTGCACCGGCGGCAGATACGGATGCTTCAGTTGTGCGCGATGCAGCCCTGCAGGAGGATGCTGCCCGCAGCGGCGATGCGGAGGCGCTCGATGCGCAGCCGCTTGAGAAGGAAGAAGAGAACGAGGACGTACCTGCGCCTTCCCCTCGCAGGCTTCGCAAGCAAGCCAAGCTTGCCGCCTATGCCCGCACAGAGGCTTTTTTGCGCAG
>JAZKYW010000068.1:0-5426 GCA_045612325.1 Candidatus Limiplasma sp.
CAGCTGAGAGCACGCGCTGCACTGGATGCAGGCGGACTTGGCGCGGTTGAGCATGTGGCGGATGCTGATGCCGTTTTGCACGGCGTGGTAGCCTTCCGCGGGCAGGATCAAAATGCCGGAGGTGGTTTTGGTAACCACTTCGTTGGCAGCCTGCTCCATGGTGAGGGGCTTGCCCATCATGGGGCCGCCCGATACCACAAAATACTCGCGGTGCAGCGCGCCGCCTGCCAGCTCGATGCAGCGGGCAAAGCTGGTGCCTACGGGCACGCGCAGCACAACGGGGTGCGCCACTTCGCCGGTGACGGTCAGGTACTTCTGCGTAAGCGGCACATCCTCCATGGCGTCGTACACGGCAAGGATGGTGGCAATGTTATCCACCACGCAGCCTACCATGCCGGGGATGCCTGCGGGAGGCACAACGCGGCCGGTGACCTCGTAAACGATGGTCTGTTCATCGCCTGCGGGGTAGAAGCTGGTCATTTGGTGGATGGCGATATCCGCGCCTGCTTTGGCGATGGCCTTTTCCAGCGCGGCGATCTCGTCCTTGTAATCCGCCTTGAGGGCAATGGTGCACTTGGGCACGTTCAGCTCAGCGGTGATGGCGGTAAGGGCCGCGACCAGCTCGTCCGCCTTGTTCAGCATAATGTAACGGTCGGTTCTCAAAAGCGGCTCGCACTCTGCGCCGTTGATAATGAGGTGCTCAAACGTGCCTTTGAGTTTGGCATGCGTGGGAAAGCCTGCGCCGCCGCAGCCTACGATGCCGGCAGCCGCAATTTTATCCGTGATGCTCATGGCTCAGCACTTCCTTTTGGAATTAAAGTTCCAGTTTTTCACGCTCTACTTCCAGCGTGTCGATGATACCAACGATGGCCATATCGGCAGGTACGTCCTCGCGGCCGAATGCCTTGCGGGCGGTAGAACCGCTGACCACCAGCACCTGCTCGCCGATGCCTGCGCCTACCGTGTCGGCGGCCACAAAGATATCGCGTCTTTTCTTATCGGGAGAATCTTCCTGTACGACCATCAGCTTCATGCCGTTGAGGCGTTCTTCCTTCTTGGTGGCCCAAACATGGCCCACCACTTTGCAAATGATCATGGTTTACCTCCGAATGATCGAGATGTTGGCTTCCTTGAGCACATCGGCTGCGGCGGGGGTAACGATGACGCCCGCGGGCAAAACGATCTCCTGAGCCTTTTTGGAAAGGCGCAGCGCAGTCTCCTCGGTGATGAGCTTAACGCCCGTCACTTCGCAGCGCACGGGTTCGCCCTGCTTTTTCTCGGGGGCGTAGTTGAGCGCGCTTTCCTTGCCGATGAGCTTGATGCCAAACACCTGCAGGGTGTTCATATAACCTTCCAGCATGCGGTAGAAGGCGGTGCTGCCCTTGCCCGCGTGCTGGCGGTGGGGCGCGGCGGTCTCCGGCATCACAACGTCCACGCCCTGCAAAAGCGCCTGACAAACGGCGCAGCAGAGGGAGTCTCCCGGACGGCCGGCGGCGATATCCGCCAGCTGACGCAGGGTGAGCTTGGTGATCATCACGCGCTCGTAGCGCAGAATGTTCTGTACGTTTTCATAGTCCTTCACGTCCAGCAGGATCATATCCTGCACGAGCGCTTCGGGGATATTATCCATATCGCCGAGCACAAGGCACTTCTTTTTGCCCTCGTTGCGTGCGTCGGTGATATTGCTTGCGTTGCTAAGTGCGGCCACGACCCGCTCGGTCACGAGGCGGACCAGTTCATCCATGTTTTCATGCATGAATTTTTTCACCTCTTATTCCAGATAGCCGGTCGCGCTGCCGGCGACTGCGGCGGCGTTGGCCTCGTCAAAGTCGATGTGCATGGCCAGCGCGAAGGTTTCCTTCACGCGGATGATCACGTCATCGACCGTGATGGGACGGGGCGTATCAAGGTGCACGCGCACCTTCTGCCCGTCGTGTACGCCGTAGGTCTGAGCGTCCTTGGGCGTCATGTGGATGTGAGCTTTGGCAACGATGGCGGAGGCGTCGGCCTTGACCATGCCGTTGGGGGTAAACAGCACCACGTTGCCTGCGCCGGTGAGGTCACCGGAAAGATTGACGGGGGCTTTGATGCCAAGGGTCTTGCAATCCGTCATGGAAAGCTCCACCTGCGTGGCGGGACGGGCGGGACCCAGTACCGCGACGTTGGCAAATTCGCCCTTGGCGGTCACGATCTTTACGCGCTCCTCGGCGAGGAATTCGCCGGGCTGGCTCAGATCGCGCTTTTTGGTCAGTTTGTGGCCCTTGCCATAGAGCGCTTCCACGGCTTCCTGCGTCAGGTGCACGTGGCGGGCGGATACCTCTACGGGTACGGAAAGCTTTTTGGTTTCACAGGGTTTTGCGGTCTGCGCATCACACTTCGCGCCGGGGATGGACTGCGATACGACAGAAGCAATGATATCGCGGATTTCCTTTTCGCTGAAATAATGCATACTGTCATTTCTCCTTTTCATAGTAGCCCGCCGCTACGCGGCAGAACAGAATGTATACGCAGCTTGAGAGGCGGTTGAGGCCTTCAATGATATCGAGTCGGGCCTCGTTCCCTTCGGGCGGGAATGCCTGTACCGCACAGAGTTCAACTTCTCTTACCTGCGTGCGCAGTTCATTGAGCACCACGCACAGTTTGCCCAGTTTCCAGGAAGGAATGGGATGAAGGATACCGATGGATTCCTTTACGTTGTGGGAGCATTTGCGAATGCCCTGACTGTCCATGCCCAGAAGGTTGATCTCCTTGAGGGGTTCATCCTTCACTTCAGCAGCCAGCATGGAGCGCATGTAGGCAAGCAATTCTTCCAGATCATCCGCCAGAGACTCCTTGCCGTTTTCAACGGCGGTGAGCTGGGCAGAGATCACTTTGGCCATCAGGGAGTCCAGTCTGCCGCGGAAGGCAATGCGCGGATGCTGCTTGCTTACCAGCAGGTTAGCCCTGAGGTGGGTCATGTTTTCGGGCTTGTGGTCAAGGGCGCGGCCTGTTGCGTAATCCACAAAGCGGGCCTTGCCGCCCTGCACGGGGATGGCCTTGACCGTCATGGTGTTTGACGAGACAGGGGCGGCAAAATGCAGCTGTATGTGATGCTCACGGATGAAGTCCTGCGCAGCGGGCGTGATGGGGGTACCCGGCTCAACGGTATAGGTCGTTTCGCGGGTACGGTACCAATGCGCGCGCAGTTCAACATCGGTCAGGATCTTCACATTCTTCATTTTGCCACCCCTTCGTCATACAATCGTTTGGAAGTAAACGGGTTTACCGATTACTTGTCGCTGGTAGCCAGCGTGGGCAGGATCATTTCCACTTCGCCATGGGGGCGGGGAATGACGTGTACGGAAACCAGCTCGCCAACACGGGAAGCGGCAGCAGCGCCGGCATCGGTAGCAGCCTTAACGGCGCCAACGTCGCCGCGGACCATAACGGTCACCAGACCGCCGCCTACGTGTACCTTGCCGATCAGGTTAACGTTAGCAGCCTTAACCATAGCGTCGGCAGCTTCGATAGAACCGATGAGACCTTTGGTTTCAACCATGCCCAGAGCCTGCAGAGTAGTCATAATCATGTACCTCCATTAATGTGATTGATGGGTCGGGTGTTAGTGAGTTTTATTTTCCAAGCCGCGCAATGATTGCACGGGTGATGGCTTCGATCTCCTGACGGCTGAGCGCGGTAGCGCTCTTGTTGTCGCCGCAGGTGGTGCAGCCTGCGCCGGCAGCGCTCGGGGCGCCGCAGGGAGACATGGCACGCAGGGCTTCCAGCTCGCGCTTGCCAAAGGCAACGCGGCGGATGTTGATCAGGTGCATAGGCGTTACGTTGTCGCTGGTAGCGCTGCCGCCGACTGCGCCGCAGCCGAGGGTGAGCGCGGGAGCGAGCTTGGTGGTGGCGCCTACGCCGCCCAGTGCGCCGGGGGTGTTGACCAGCAGACGGGAAACGGGCTTCTCCAGCGCGAAGGCGCGGATAACGCTCATATCCTCAGAGTGGATGGTCATGGTGTGGCCGGCGCCCTCGTTTTGGAGGATCTCGATGGAGCGCTTGCAGGCGGCTTCCCAGTTCTCCTCAACGTAGAAGGCCAGGATGGGGCACAGCGTTTCACGGCTGTAGGGGTTATCCTTGCCAACGGTCTTCTGGGGAGATACCAGCACGCGGGTGCCGGCGGGGATGGTGATGCCCGCCATATCGGCGATGACCTGAGCGCTCTTACCAACGATCTTGGGGTTCATGGTGCCGTTGGCACGCATGATATAGCGGCCTACCTTGGCGGTTTCTTCTTCGGAGAGGAAGTAGCCGCCCTGACGCTTGACCTCGGCAATGACCTGATCCTTGATGCACTTCTCGGTTACGATGCTCTGTTCGGATGCACAGATGGTGCCGTTGTCGAACGTTTTGCTGTCAAAGATGCGCTTGACAGCTACAGGAATGTTGGCCGATTTTTCGATGAAGGACGGGCCGTTGCCGGGGCCTACGCCAAGCGCAGGGTTGCCGGAGGAGTACGCGGCGCGTACCATCGCTTCGCCGCCGGTGGCAAGGATGATGCTCACGTCGGGATGCTTGAGCAGGGTATCGGTGGCCTCCTTGGTGGGGGTCATGATGCACTGGATCAGGCCGTCGGGGACGCCCGCGTCCTTGGCAGCAGCGATGATCACCTTGTAGGTTTCCACGATGCTGTTCTTGGCGCTGGGATGGGGGCTGATGACGATGGCGTTGCCCGCCTTCAGAGAGATGAGCACCTTGTACATCACGGTGGACGTGGGGTTGGTGGACGGGATGAGCGCGGCGACGACGCCCATGGGCACGCCGATCTCGATCAAACCGTTCTCGCGGTCTTCATTGATGATTCCGACCGTCTTCATGTCCTTGATGTAATCGTAGGTGATGGTGCTGCCCAGCAGGTTCTTGAGTACCTTGTCCTGCCAGATGCCAAAGCCGGTTTCTTCCACGGCCATCTTGGCCAGCTTCTCGGCAGCTGCAGCGCAGGCCTGAGCGATTTTGGCAATGATGACGTCTACCTTTGCCTGGTCGAAGGTACGGTACACGAGCTGAGCGGCTTTCGCAGCGGAGACGGCATTTCTGACTTCCTGAATGGAATACAGATCACGGTCAAATTCCATGAATATCACCTCCTTGTTTTGATTGGATCACTGTATGGGATTGTCTGCGACGTTGCAGACGGTTTCGGCAAAAGCTTCGCAGGCTGCCTTGCAGGCTGCCTGGTCGCCGACGAGCAAGCCGCCGGCAAAGTTGGTCTCAGAGGGCGGGCCGTAGAAAAGCTTCATTTCTACATCCGCAGCCTTGAGGGCCGCATCCAGGCCGACCATGGCCTCGATGGGCGGGGCGATGAGGTAGGCCATCGCCGTGCCTTCGGGCACGCCGGCGCTCTTGGACAGGTAGCTGCCCGTGCGGCTGATGCAGTGCGCGTAATA
>JAZKYW010000069.1:0-3426 GCA_045612325.1 Candidatus Limiplasma sp.
CTTAGTTTATGGATATTTAATCGCACAAAAACAAAAACAGGCGGTCGCTATGACCGCCTGTTTTTTCACCCTGATATCTTAATCAAGGAAAATCGTACCGCAGAACTCTTCAATGCCATAATAACATCCCCGACAGTCCGCCTGAAAAACTGTCGGGGATTGGTTTTTACTTTTTCACAGTCATCCTGCCGAGGGCTTTGCGCACCTGCGGGAATGCGATGACCACAAAGCAGATGGCAAGGTCAACAAAGACGAAGCTGTTATAGCTGAGCGAGTAGACCAGTGGGCTCAGGCCGCTGCCTTCGGCGTACTCGGCAAAGAATACCACACCACTGAGCACATGACAGATGAAACGACCAAGGCCTGTAGCGAGCACGGCTGCAAGCCAGCCGACCAGCTCATTCCAGCCGTATTTACGCTGCAGCTGACCAATAATACCTGCAAACACGATGCATCCGAATGCAAGCGGATAATCCAACGCAGCCTGCGTTGCGCCTACGATCCACGGATCCTGGATCATCTGCAAAAAGCCATAGGCAACACCCGCCACAAGGCCGGGCATGCTGCCATGGTAGAAGGCAAAAGCCAGAATGGGCAGAAGCGACGCGGGGGTGATACTGCCGCCCTGCGGCATTTTGAACAGGCGGATGTAGCTTAATACAAAGCTGAGCGCCATGCAGATGGCGGCGTTTGCCATCATCTGAGGCGTCCACTTCTGCTTGCTGCGCGCAATGCATACCAGTGCCATGGCGCATACAACAAGCACGCCCAGCATGATCCAGCCGGTCACGGTTACGTCTTCAAACTTGAATGCCATTTGAAATTCCCTCCCTTTTGTATTGGGAACATACGCACCGCCCGGCCCGTGGCCGTTCATGCAAATCAAAAATACCGCCATCCGTACGGATAGCGGTATCAGTAAACACATAAATGTGTCTTGTTGACATTGGTTCGCTTCCCTACGGTAGGATTGACTACATCAGGTTCAAAGGGACAGGTCTCAGGCAGACCATCTCAGCATTTCTGCGCCCCTAGCGGTGTGTTCAGTTCGTTTTGCATTATACAAGTTTCGATGTTGTTCGTCAAGGCTCTTTTGCAGCGGCTTTTTTCTGCGTATTTTCAGAAAGGAATTGACGTTTCTTTCCTGCTTTGCTATCATTTAGTTACATTCAAACCCAAACACAAAGGATGTGTACATCATGCGCAAATGGCTTTCCGTCCTCCTGCTCATCACCCTGCTTTGTTCCATTGCCATCCTGCCTGCACACGCCGAAGAAGAAGTCGGCGGCACCGGCGAATGGATTTTTGACCTTCCCGCCCACGAGGAAGTGGATGAAAACTTCATCGGCGAAGCTGCACCGTACATCCCCGAAAATATGGAAAAAACCATTTTCGGCAACGATGACCGTATCACCGTTAGCAGCCCCTCCACTTTCCCCTACAGCGCGATTGCTTATATGAAAATGAAATATAAGTGTAATTGCCGCAGCACCGGTACCGGTTTTGTAGCCGGCACCAAAAACACCGTTTTCACCGCTGCGCACTGCGTCGTATGCAGCGAACACGGTGAATGGGCTGAAGAGATCACCTTCTACTTCGGCTACAAAAACGACCGCAACTATCTCTACAAATACAACGGTAAGTGGTATGCCTATGCAGGCAATACTTTCGCCAACAAATCATACACCATCGATGGCGACTACGCTGTTATCCGTCTCTATTCCGATGTGGGCGATAAGACAGGCTCGTTTGGCGTACGTTGGAATCCCTCCGACAGCATGCTCACCAGCGCATACGCGTATGTAGCGGGATACCGCGACGGTGTTCTCCGCTATGACCAGGGTTTCCTTTCCAGCGGCGGACAGAATCATATTCACTATACGCTGGATACCCTCCCGGGCAACAGCGGTGGCCCCGTCTTCACGGGCGATTATTATGCCATTGGCATCAATATCGCACAGAACAATGCTTACAACATCGCCTACCGCATCAATAACGACGTCTTTTACGCGTATGATTATGTAAAGTGAGCATTTCAAAAACATAGCAAACGCAGCAAAGCGGTCAGCCTTTATCGCCGACCGCTTTACTGTTTATTAAGCTTTCTCGCATACGCCAAAGTCTGCTTCAGTTGTTTTTCCTTCTCCACTCCCGCCAGACGAAGCTTGTGCGCATAAGCAAGGATGTCGCTGAAGCAAGGGCCGGGAAGCAGCCCTGCCTGAATCAAATCCCGCCCCATCACACAGGGACGGGCCATGTATTCGCGGTAAACCGCAAGATGCTGATGCAGTATACCGTCAAAATCCGCATCATCACGGCGCGGGTAACGCCCCAAATCATCTGCCAGCGCAATCGCAATCAGCGCTTCCGGGTCAATGGCCTGATCAAACATTTTGTTCATGGATTTAACCGACGAGCCCGCTTTGACCTGTACAATGGGCTTCATATGCAGTTCTGTCAGGTTCAGCGCCATGGAAATCACCTTCTGCTCAGAGGTAATACGCTCCAAAAACACCTTCGCAATCGGGATGCCCTTGGTTTCATGGTGATAGGCATGGATCACGCCGTTGACATTTTCACTGCAGACAGCTTTGCCGAAGTCATGCACGAGCGCACCAAGCATCAATCCAAACGGGTCGGATACGCGGTCACGAAGCTTTGCGGCTTCATCCACAACCATCATCGTATGCGTGTATACATCCCCCTCAGCGTGAAAGCGGGGATTCTGTTCAATACCGATCAATGCCTGCAGTTCAGCAAACCACACATCCAATTGTTCCATTTTGCGCATCACGTCAAAGAAAACCGAAGGACGCTGCGATTTGAGTAGCGCCTTTTTCAATTCGGCTTCAATGCGTTCGCGGGCGATATCCCTCAAATCAAGCTGTTTGCAAAGCACAAGGGTTTCCTCTGCGACCTGAAAGCCAAAACGCGCCGCAAACTGCGCCGCGCGCAGCACGCGCAAAGGGTCTTCAGCAAAGGTTTGATCATCCACATGGCGCAAAATACCGTTTGCAAGGTCCTTTCTGCCGCCAAAAAAGTCCAGCACTTCCCCACTCATCACATCCTGCATTATGGCATTGCAGGTGAAATCACGTCTGCGCGCGGCGTTTTTTTCGCCGATAAACGGAGCATCCGCGCCGGTTTCGTCCTTTGGCATCGCAATATCCAGCGAATAGCCTTTCAAGGCGTAAATACCGAAGCTTTCGCCCATCTCAAGCCGCTGTCCGCAGTCATCCAGTACAAACTGCAGCTGTACGGGTGAAATGCCGTGCACCTCGATATCGATATCCTTGTTCTCTCTTTGCAGCAAAGCATCGCGCACATAGCCGCCCACATAAAACGTACGACCGCCAAGCGTTTGCACCCGCGTCGCAATCTGCTTAGCCATTTGCAGGTCTTTTTCAAAATCAGCCATCTGCCCGT
>JAZKYW010000070.1:0-5100 GCA_045612325.1 Candidatus Limiplasma sp.
CGGCGCGCAGGGCCATGTCCTCGCGGGCAAGCTCTGCGGCTTTGCCCAGTCCGCAGATGGCAGGGGTATTCTCGGTGCCTGCGCGCATGCCGCTTTCCTGTCCGCCGCCATACAGCAGGGGCGGCAGGGGCGTGCCTGTGCGTACATACAAACAGCCTGCGCCCCTCGGGCCGTAAAACTTGTGCGCGGAAAGGGTCAGAAGGTCGATGTCCTGCACATCCACCTCCGTATGACCGAAAGCCTGCACGGCGTCGGTGTGGAAATACGCGCCGTATCCGTGGGCGATGCGGGCGATTTGCCTTACGGGCTGCAAAACGCCCGTCTCATTGTTGGCCCACTGCACGCTTACCAGCGCCGTATCGGGGCGCATGGCCCGCTCCACCGCCTGCGGCTGCACAATGCCGTCTGCATCGGGCTGCACCAGCGTGACGTGTGCGGCGGAGGCTTTCACGCTTTCAAGCACAGAGGCGTGCTCGATGGCGCTGACCACGGCATGCTTACCGCGACAGAGCTGAGACGCCCAGTTGTTGCTTTCCGTGCCGCCGGAGGTGAAAAACACTTCGTTTGGGTTGCAGCCCAGCATTTGCCCCACGGTATGCCGCGAAAGCCGCTGAACCTTGCGGGCAGCGCCTGCGGCACTGTAGGCAGCCGACGGATTTGTAAAAGTTTCACGCATACAGCCAACCATGGCTTCCATCACCCGCCCATCAACGGGCGTGGTGGCGGCGTAGTCCAGATAAACAGCCACTTTCAACGACCTCCTCTGTGCTTTCATCGTAAACCGGGGGGCGGTTGCTGTCAAGCGTTGTTTCGTGCTATAATCATACTGTCGATTTTTGCCCCTTTAACCCAAATCAGGGAGGTTGAACATGAACAAGACCGAACTGCTCAAAGCGCTGGAAGCAGCCGTGCCTACGCTTGAGGGCAAGCTGCACATTGAACGCGTGCTTTATAAAAAAGAAGCCAACAAGGCCTATATGAGCTTTTTGTCTGATGTGCTCGTGGAGCAGCAGGCCTTTTTGCTGCTGGAACGCCGCCTGCGCGAGATGTTCCCGCAGCTGACGGTGGCTTTGCGCGTTGCCTGCCCTGCTTTGGGTGAGGATTTTTTGATGGACGTGAACAAGTACAAGTCCGTGCTGACGGATTTTCTGCGCCGTCAGAGCCCCGCGCTGTCCGCCTGGATCGGCGATACGGGCTGGACGGTGCAGGACGGACGCATCCTGCTCACCTGTCCCGATAAAATTGCCATGCAGTTTTTCAAGAGCCACGGGCTGGACGGCAAGCTTTCGCAGGCTGTGTACGATATTTTCCGCGTACGCATCCCCGTGAGCATCGATGTGTGCGGCGAGCGTGAGGCATGGGTGCAGAAGATGCGTCAGGAGCGCGGCTTCAGCTATCCTTCCAAGCCTGCGCCCGCGCCCATGCCCGATGACGAGCCGCCGTGGGATGAAGGCGCGATGCTGGCCATGGCCGGCATGGACACGCCCGCCGCGCCCGCTGCGCCTGCCGCTTCCAAACCCGCGCCCAAGCCCAAGGCTCCGCCCAAACCCAAGGAATCCACCTGGACGCCTCCGCCTCCTCCCCCCAAGGGCAGCACCGTCATCAAGGGCCGCGCCATCGGCGACCGCCCCGTGCCCATCGCCGAGCTGGGCGAGGACAGCGGCATCGTGGTCATCGAAGGCATCGTGACCGGCGTGACCGAGCCCAAGGAGCTCAAGGGCGGAGAAACCGTGCTTGTCACCTTCGCCCTCTATGATGATACCTCCACCATCTACTGCAAGTGCTTCTACCAGTACCGCGCCCGCCGCGCCCCCATGGGCGAAACGCCGCCGCCTCCCAGCGAGGAAGAGCGCAAGAAGGTCAACGACCAGATCGCGCAGATCAAAAACGGCATGCGCATGCGCCTGCGCGGCGACTGCCGCATGGATACCTTCCTTGGCGAGTTGAGCGTGGGCGTGCGCGATATGCAGGAAATGCCCAAGGTGGAGCGCAAGGATACCTGCGATGAAAAGCGCATCGAACTGCACATGCACACCAATATGTCCACCATGGACGGCATGGCGGACGCGGGCGACCTGATCAAGCAGGCCGCCAAGTGGGGCCATCCCGCCGTTGCCATCACTGACCACGGCGCAACGCAGGCCTTCCCCGGCGCGTTCTTTGCCGCCAAGAAAAACGATATCAAGCTCATCCCCGGTTGTGAGGGCTACCTGTGCGACCTGGTATCCATCACCCAAAACGCCGACGACCGCCCGCTCGATACGCCTATCGTTGTGCTGGACTTTGAGACCACCGGCCTTTCCTTTGCCATGGACCGTATCATCGAAGTGGGCGCGGTGAAGATCGAAAACGGCGTCATCTCCGATGAGCTCAGCATCCTGTGCGACCCCGGCGTGCCGCTTAAGCCCAAGATCACCACGCTTACGGGCATCACCGACCTGATGCTGCGCGGCAAGGAAAGCCCCGATTCGGGCGTTCGCAAGCTTTTGGATTTCATCGGCGACTGCCCCGTGGCGGCGCACAATGCCAAGTTTGACATGGGCATGCTGGAGGCCGAATGCGGCCGCATGGGCGTTCCCTGCCGATTCACGGTCATCGATACGCTCTCCTTTGCCCGCAAGCTCTATCCCACCCAGAAAAACCACAAGCTGGGCACGATATGCCGCGCGCTGGGCGTAAGCCTCAAAAACGCGCACCGCGCCGTGCATGACGCCGCAGCGACCGCGCAATGCCTTGTCAAAATGATCGAAGAGACGCAGAAGATGGGCGCGAAGACCATCCGCGACCTTGACGGCCTTTTTGACAGCGAGACCATCGGTGAGAGCTACCACATCGTGCTTCTGTGCAAAAGCCAGAAGGGCATGCAGAACCTGAACCACCTGATCTCCGACAGCAACCTGCGCTATTTCTACCGCCACCCCAACATGCCCCGCGAAAAGATCAACGAATACCGCGAGGGTCTCATTCTGGGCAGCGCGTGCGAGGCGGGCGAACTGTTCACCGCCATCGTCAACAACCGCCCCGATGACGAACTGGAACGCATCGCAAGCTGGTACGACTATCTGGAGATCCAGCCCATCGGCACCAACCAGTTCTTGATCCGCAACGGCACCGCCCGCGACGAGGAACAATTGCGAGATTATAACCGCAGGATCGTTGCTTTGGGTGAAAAGCTGGGCAAGCCTGTTGTTGCCACGGGCGACGTGCATTTCCTGCACCCCGAGGACGCCATCTACCGCACCGTTGTGCAGGCAGGTATGGGCTTTGACGATTGCGACGAGCAGGCCCCCCTGTACTTCAAAACCACCAACGAGATGCTGGAGGAGTTCAGCTATCTGGGCGCGCAGAAGGCGTACGAGGTGGTCATTGCCAACCCCAAGCTCATTGCCGACCAGGTGGAACAGCTGCGTCTGTTCCCCAAGCATCCCGAAGGCAAGGAGACCTTCCAGCCCCTGTGGGAGGACGCGGCGGATGACATCCAGAACCGCTCCTGGAACACCGCCAAAGCCCTCTACGGCGATCCCCTGCCTGAGATCATCCAGAAGCGTCTGGAAAAGGAGCTGGGCTCCATCATCGGCTACGGCTTCGGCACGCTGTACTCCATCGCGCAGAAGCTGGTGAGCAAGTCCCTTTCGGACGGCTACCTCGTAGGCTCGCGCGGCTCGGTAGGCTCCAGCTTTGTAGCCACCATGTGCGGCATCACCGAGGTAAACCCCCTGCCGCCCCACTACCGCTGCGACCACTGCCACAAGATGTTCCTGACCCCGCCGGAGCTTGCCAGCGTAGGCGTTGACCTGCCGGACAAAAACTGCGAGATCTGCGGCAATCCCCTCACCAAGGACGGCTTTGACATCCCGTTCGAAGTTTTCCTTGGCTTCAAGGGTGACAAGGTACCCGATATCGACCTGAACTTTTCGGGCGAATATCAGCCCCGCGCGCATGCCTATGTTGAAGAACTGTTCGGCAAGGGCTTCGTTTTCCGCGCGGGCACTATCAGCGGTCTGGCGGAAAAAACGGCCTTCGGCTTTGCCGCCAAGTACTGCGAGGAGCGCGGCATCCGCGCGGGCCGTGCGCACAAGGAACGCCTTGCCGCAGGCTGCGTAGGCGTAAAGCGCACCACGGGCCAGCACCCCGGCGGCATCGTCGTACTGCCCAAGGAGTACGATATCTGCCAGTTTACCGCCATCCAGCATCCCGCGGATGATATCGAAGGCTCTACGCTTACCACCCACTACGACTTCGCCTCCATGCACGACATCCTTGTTAAGCTGGACTGTCTGGGACACGACGACCCCACGGTCATCCATAAGCTGGAGGAGCTGACGGGCGTTAACTTCAAGCAGATCCCGCTGGATGATAAAAAGGTCATGAGCCTCTTCTCCAGTCCCGAAGCCCTCGGCGTGACCGTGGAGGACCTGATGTGGGAGACGGGTACGCTGGGCATTCCCGAATTCGGCACGCCCTTCGTACGCGGCATGCTGATGGAGACCAAGCCCACCACCATGGAGGAGCTTGTGCGCATCTCCGGCCTTTCCCACGGCACGGACGTTTGGCTGGGCAACGCGCAGGATATCATCAACTCGGGCAAAGCCAAGCTTGCCCAGTGCTTCTGTACGCGCGATGACATCATGAACTTCCTCATCTCCAAGGGCATGCAGGAAAAGATGAGCTTTGACATCATGGAATCCGTGCGTAAGGGCAAGGGCCTCAAGCCCGAATGGGAGGAGGCCATGCGCGAGCACGACGTGCCCGACTGGGCCATCGAAAGCTGCCACAAGATCAAGTACATGTTCCCCCGCGGTCACGCGGTGGCATACGTTACCATGGGTCTGCGCGTGGCATGGTACAAGGTGTACCGCCCGCAGGCTTACTACGCCGCCTACTTTACCATCCGCGGCGACGGCTTTGACGCTGGCCGCATGCTGCTCAGCAAGGAAACCCTGCGCGACCTGATCATCGAATTCCAGAACCGCGAGGAAAAGATGAGCGTGCGCGAAAAGCAGGAGGAAAACGCCTACCGCATGCTGCTTGAAATGCAGCTGCGCGGCATTCGCATGCTGCCGCTGGATCTGTACAAGTCCGACCTCAAGAATTTCCTGA
>JAZKYW010000071.1:0-4079 GCA_045612325.1 Candidatus Limiplasma sp.
GGATGCATAGGCTTCCATATCGAAACAAAGACGCTGATAAAAGGTACCTTCCGCGCGTGCAATACGCTGAGGGATCAGCGCCAGAATGCAGCCCTGCACTTTGTTTGAGCCCAAATAGTTCATTTCCTGCGCCTTGAGCTGGACCTTTTCGCGCAGTTCCTTACTTACGCCGTCTTTGCCGCGCAACGCGAGAGAGACGGCGTTTTTGCTTATTCCAAGCTCGCAGGCGATATCTGCGAGCGTGACCGCTTTGAGTTTCATGATAGATGCTCCTGTTTTGAAATCGAGTTTTAGTATTACAGAAATTTCGAAGTTTGTCAAGTAACTTGTAAAGTAAAATCAAAAAGTGCCAAAGAGCGGCAAAAATGAGATAAAATAAGGATTTTCCGAATGTTAGACGGTACAAAAAGATTGACATATAATGATAATTCAAGTTGAAAAGTTTACATTGTCACTTGACAAGTGTTTGAAATGATAATATACTTTCCAAAGAAGCCAAAATTAACGAAAGGATGATTGCTGTGGAAACTTTACAAAATGGTTCTGTAAAGCGCCCGATGCGTATCAAGCGCGGCGTCGATGACTATGCAGTTGCCGGCGTATCCTACCTGATTACCGGTGTTTTTGCGCTGATTTGTTTCATTCCGTTCTTCCTGGTCGTGGTTTACTCGTTCACGCCCTACGATTTGTACCTGAAAAATCACTTCGACTTCATCCCCGACAGACTTACGCTGGAAGCCTACCGCATGGTTATTGACTACGGCTACATCTGGACGGGCTACCGCAACACGCTCATCATCACCTCTGCGGGTACGGTGCTGTCCATGCTGCTGCTGGTGGTAACTGCCTACCCGCTTACCCGCCGTGAAATGAAGGGCCGCGGTCTGATCACCGCCCTGTGGGTATTTACCATGTTCTTCTCCGGCGGCATGATCCCCGAATACTTCCTCATGCGTTCGCTCGGCCTTTTGAATACCCGCTGGGCCATGATCCTGCCCGGCATGCTGGGCTGCTACAACCTGATCCTGATGCGCAACTACATCGACGGTCTGCCGGATTCTCTGGAAGAAGCCGCCACCATCGACGGCGCAAACGATCTGGTGGTACTGATCAAGATCATCCTGCCGCTGTGCATGCCCATTCTGGCTACGCTGGGTCTGTTTACGCTGGTCGGCTACTGGAACAGCTATTTCTCCGCCATCATGTACACCACCAAGCGCACCATGTGGCCCCTGCAGCTGGTGCTTCGTGAGATCGTTTTCGAAGGCTCTGCCGCCGAAATGGAAGCTGCCGGCGCTGCGGATGAAAACCTTACCTCTCCCTTCCTGCTGCGTATGGCGTCCATCGTGGTTGCTACGGTACCCATCATGTGCGTCTATCCCTTCCTGCAGAAGTACTTCATGAGCGGCCTGGTTCTGGGCGGCGTGAAAGAGTAAGGAGGTTACTGAAATGGCACAGAATATGGCCGCTATCAACAAGCCGAAAACTAGCCTGGCCAAACACCTCTATAAGCATCGCTGGCTCTACCTGATGTGCATTCCCGGTTTGGCCTTCCTGATCATTTTCAAGTACGTTCCCATGTACGGCGTCATCATGGCGTTTCAGGATTTCAGCTTCAAGAAGGGCATTTTCGGCAGTTCTTTCAACAACTTCGCACACTTCAAGCAGCTGTTCAACAGCGGTAAGTTCTGGAATGTTTTCAGAAACTCCATTGTGCTCAGCATGCTCAAACTGCTGATCAACTTCCCCGTTCCGATCATTCTGGCGCTGCTGCTCAACGAGCTGCATGTAAAGTGGTTCAAAAAAGTAACGCAGACCTTCCTGTATCTGCCTCACTTCATGTCCTGGATCGTTCTGGGCGGTATCGTCAATAACTTCCTGAGCATGAATGACGGCGTGATCAATGACCTGATCGTGCTGCTGGGCGGCCAAAAGATCAACTTCCTTGGCAGCAACGAATGGTTCCGCTTCGTCATCATCGTCACCAACATCTGGAAGGAAGCCGGCTGGGGCACCATCATTTATCTGGCGGCGCTTTCCAGCATCAGCCCCGACCTGTATGAAGCCGCCACGGTGGACGGCGCCAACCGCTGGCAGAAGATCCGCCACATCACCCTGCCCGGCATTGCCAGCACCGTCGTCATCACGCTGGTACTGCAGATCGGCGGCCTGATGAACAACGGCTTCGAGCAGATCTACCTGTTCCAGAACGACCTGAACGTTCAGGTGTCCGAAGTTTTTGAGATCTATACCTACAAGATCGGTATCGTCAGCGGCCGTTACTCCTACTCCACCGCTGTCGGCCTGTTCAAAAACGTCATCGGCACCATCCTCATTTTCTCCACCAACCGCATCACCAAAAAGCTTGGCGGTGCAACTCTGTTCTGATTTAAACAGCCGAGTGCTGCTTAAATAACATTCTAAAGGAGGGTACCTACTATGAAACGCATTGTTTCCCTGTTCCTGGCCCTGATGATGCTCATGAGCCTGGTTAGCGTTGCTTCTGCCGAAGAGCGCGTAACCCTGACCATGATGAACCGTCTGCCCGCCACCTACGTTGTGGAAGGCAACCCCGTCATCGAAGCTCTGGAAGACCTGCTGAACGTAAACCTGGAGATCGAAGCTCCCCCGATCTCTTCCTACAGCGACCGCCGCAACATCGTGCTCGCTTCCGGCGAACTGCCTGACATCATCTATGTCAACGACACCGGCGCCAGCTACACCCAGTGGAGCCGCGACGGCCTGTTCCTGGACCTGACCCCCTACCTGAACGAGACCGATATGCCCAACGCTTACAAGGTTCTGACCGCTCAGGAGCTGAACAAGGTGACCGTTGACGGCGCCGTGTACTCCCTGCCCCGCGTACAGACCAAGCCCATGGACATCATCATGTACCGTCAGGACTGGCTGGACAAGCTGGGTCTGGAAGTTCCCACCACTGCCGCTGAGTTCGCCGAAGTAGCCAAGGCCTTCACCACCATGGACCCCGACGGCAACGGCATCGACGATACCTACGGCTGGACCCTGAACACCGACAAGGGCGAGCATCCTCGTCACATGATCTCCGGCTTCGGCGTTCGTCCCTCCGACGTGCCCGATGAAAACGGCAACTACGAGCTGATGGAAGCTTCGGACGAGTATATCGCCTACCTGGATTGGATGCGCGACATGTACGCCGCCGGCGCCATCAACCCCGAGTTCTACCTTATCACCGCCAACAATGACGACGAGCTGTGGTACGCCGGCAAGATGGGTATCCGCTACGTCAACACCAACGTTGAGCACTACGTTTCCGACCTGGGTTCCACCAACTGGGCCAACCCCGACCGTGAGGTCGCTGTTGCCGCTCCTCTGATGGAAGAAGGCCTGGAAAAGGCTGCTGTTTACTATCCTCCCCAGACGTGGGGCAACTGGGCCACCAACGCTGAAAGCGAGAACCTGGAAGCTGCCATCAAGTTCCTGGATGCCTGCTACACCGACGCTGTAAACAACCTGCTGGCTTTCGGCGTTGAGGGCATCACCTACACCACCTTCAACGATGACGAGCAGTACGCTCTGAAGACCCCCGAACAGCGCGAAGCTTTCGACAAGTACTGCGCTACCTACGCCACCTTCAACTATCAGACCGAGGACAAGGGCCTGCTGATCGTTAACGGCGACACCATCGAAGAGACCGAAGCTTTTGCTCAGGCCAACAACGCTGTTGCTGCCCTCACCGAGCAGATCAGCTTCATCCAGGGCTCCAGCCTGCCCGGTGTAAGCGAAGTTTCTACCGCTGTTTCCGACGAAGGCCTGAAGGATACCTTCAAGGAACTGCGCACCAAGTACATCTGCGGCCAGATCGAGCGCGAAGAACTGGTGGACTTCCTGAAGAACACCTATGCTCCCGCCTGGCAGCCCATGCTGGACATCTACGCTGAAAATAACCTGAACAAGTAATTTCCCTCAGTGAGAGGCTGCTGTCTTTCTGCGGCAGCCTCTTTTTTCATGGAGTATCTGCAAGATTCTTGTCAAGGAGGATGATCTGATGGCAAATCCTGAGCTGCATTCTTGCCCAGCTGTTACACGCTATGAAAACA